>JAAYAV010000506.1 GCA_012719195.1 Anaerolineae bacterium
AGCCGCTCTCCTGGGGCACTTCCATCTGGCTAGAGCGCTCGATCCCCTTCTCCCTTGTCAGCGACTCTACGCGCCAGGACCTGCGAGGCTACGGCGCAACTGTGGGCGAGGGGCTGGCAAGCGCGGGAATCTACCTCGTCGGGCGCGACTACTCCGTGCCCGGCAGTCTCGAGCCCCTGGAGCCCTATCGCGCCATTTCCGTCTACCGCGTCTCCGAGTACGTGGATGTCGAGCAGGAGACCACCTCCTTCGAGACTCTCTGGGATGCCGATCCGGAGCTCGAACTAGACCAGACGCGCATGGCGCGCGAGGGACAGGAGGGCGTGCGCCTCAAGCGCTACGGCGTCACTGAGGTCAACGGCGAGACGGTGCAGCGCGAACTTGAGGACTCCTGGATACAGCAAGAGCCCCAGGATCGCCTGATGGCCTACGGCACCAAGGTAGTGCTGAGAACAGTGGACACGCCCCAGGGACCGATGCAGTACTGGCGCAAGGTGCGCGTACTGGTCACCTCCTACAGCCCCAGCACAGCCGGCACTCCACGCACCGCCTCCAACTACGGCATGACACGCACCGGCAAGCGCGCCACCACCGGCATGGTCGCCGTGGATCCGTCGGTGATCCCCATGGGCACGAGCATGTACGTGCCCGGCTATGGAGTGGGCGTGGCCGAGGACACCGGCAGCGCCATCGTCGGCCGCCACATCGATGTCTGCTACGACGACTATAGCCTTGTCCATTGGCGGCGTTGGGTGGACATCTACCTGCTGGCTCCAGCCCCGCCGGACTACGCCATTCGCTGGGTGCTACCCAACTGGCCGCTGCAGCGCTAGTGGGCGCCGAGCGCGAGTTCAGCACGCTCTACCCCGAGGGCTTGGCCCCCGGTCGTCTGTTGCGCTCGCTCGACCTCGCCGCCCGGAAGGGCTTGGGGCAGAACTTCCTCGCCGGCAAGTCCGCCCTCCGTCAGGTGCTGCTCGCCCTGGATCCGCAGCCCGATGACGTCGTGGTCGAGATCGGCGCCGGGCTGGGCACTCTCACCGGCTATCTGGTCGCCGAGGCCGGACGCGTCCTCGCCGTAGAACTGGACGACCACCTGGCCGGTCACCTCGAGGGGCAGTTCGCCGGCGCCGGAAACGTGCAGGTTGTGCGGGGGGACATCCTGGCCCTGCATCCGTCCGACCTCGGCCTTGCTTCCGGCAGCCGCTACAAGGCGGTGGGCAACCTGCCCTACTACATCACTTCGGCCGCCCTGAGACATGTGCTGGGCTGGGTCCCGACCCCGGAAGTGCTGGTGGTGATGGTACAGGAGGAGGTGGCGCGCCGCATCGTCGCCCGTCCGGGCGACCTCTCCCTCCTGGCGCTGATGGTTCAGCTAGCGGGCGCCGCCGAACTGGTGGCACGGGTGCCGGCGGGCGCCTTCGTGCCCCCGCCCAAGGTGAACTCCGCGGTGGTGCGGATCGTGCCGCACTCTCAGCCCCGCGTCACCCCGGCCGAGGAGGACCAGCTCTTTCGCTTGGCACGCGCCGCCTTTCAGCAGAAGCGAAAGACGCTGGCCAACTCGCTCGCCGGCGCCGTTCCACTGTCCAAGAGCGCCCTGGGGAGACTGCTGGAGTCGGTGGGTCTTAGTCCCTCCACAAGGGCCCAGCAAGTGAGCCTGGAACAATGGATAGCGCTTACGGCGGCGACGCAGGAGGTAGGCGATGCCCGCTCCTGACTACTCCACTGGCCCCTACACCGCGCGCGCTCCATCCGTGGCGCAGGTCTCCCGCCTCAACGACCTCTGCTTCGCCGAGTATCCGGGCGTCATCGAGGGCGGCGAGCCCTTCATGCGCTGGTACATGGCCCGACCCGGCCTCGACCCTCGCCTCTGCCAGGCGGCCTGGCACGGGGATGGGTTGGTGGCGGGCCTCTTCGTCACCCGGCTCGCACTCCACCTGGGTGCTACCCCCCGCCCGGTCGGGGTGATAGATACCGTCATGACCCACCCCGAGCACCGCCGTCGCGGCCTGGCCGGCTCCCTGCTCTCCGCCACCATCAGGGCTGCCCGTGAGTTGGGGCTCTGGGCGCTACAGCTCTACACTGCGCCCGGCAGCGCCGGCCACCGCCTCTATGGGAGCCTCGGCTTCCGCGATCGGGCCACCCTGCGCTACTGGACGCGGGCAAAGACGGACCCGGGGGATCCGGCCCGATGGCGTCCCTGCTCGCTTGCCGACGAGGCCCGGGTCCAGGACGTTGTCGCCTCCCACCGGTCACACGACGGAGTGCCCGAGATGGACACGGCCTACTGGGCCTGGCGCCGCCACGATCGTCCGCTCGAGCTTCCCGCCGCGACCTGGATCCGCGACCTGCCGGGGGGACCCGCGGAGACGGTGGCGCTCCTGCCGGCAACCATGACCGCGCTGGGCCGGCGGACGGTCTGCAGCGACCTGATGGTGCGGCAGGAGGATAGCGTCGAGTCGCTCTGCGCCGCCCTGCCCGCCTCTACTTCGCTAGTGGCGCTGGCAGATGAGAGAGACCACCTTCTGATCACGTCCCTACGGAAAGCTGACTTCGAGCGCGGTTCCGCCGAAGTGGCCATGCTGATGTCCCTCTCATCTCCTGGTGGGGCCGGTGCTGATCTCCCCTGGTTCGCCCTCACCGAGTCCGTCATCGGCGTATGACGCCAAAGAGGGCCGGGGGCTGGCCCCGACCCTCTGACTGGTCCGGTGTAGTCTGGAGCGGCTAGACAGGCGCCTGTTCCACCTGCTCTTCCTCAGGCTGCTGCCACGCAGGCGGGTGCTGCTGGTCCACACCCTTGACCATGTTGGCCCAGGCGCTGCTGCCCTGCAGCCGGTGGTCCACCGGCGGCTGGATCAGCAGGATCTCGTGGGCGTACTCCGGCGACTGGCGGCTGCGCTCCCAGGCCTGCGTCCAGACGCAGCGCATGGTGGGGATCACCTCGCAGTACCCGCCCGCGCGCACTCCACCGCAGGGACCGTTGCGAAGCTTCTTGGGGCAGTTCATCGGGCAGGTCATGCCGGTGCTATGCAGGATGCACTGACCGCACATGAAGCAGTTGAAGAGGTAGCCCTTCATGACCACCTCGCCCAGGACGAACAGCCGTTCCGCCGCTTTCGGGCTGATTCTGTCCAGCACCGGATA
>JAAYAV010000507.1 GCA_012719195.1 Anaerolineae bacterium
CCGTAGCCGAGCGTGCTGCCGTCGGCCAGGCGCACCTGCTTCTCGGCGGGCAGAAGCGCCGTCACGCGGGCGCCCGTGCGTACCTCGACGCGGTTCTCGGCCCAGAAGTCCTCGTCGCGCAGGTAGACGTGACTGAGGTCCTCGGTCCCGCGCAAGTACCCCTTGCTCAGCGGCGGGCGCTCGTAGGGAGCGAAGGGCTCCTCGGTCAGCAGCAGGATGCTGCCCTTGTCGTCCGCCTTGCGGGCGTTCTCTGCTGCCCGCCCTCCGGCCATGCCGCCACCAACAACGATGTAGTCAAGCTTCTCCATCGGTAACCCTCTCCCTGACGGTAGTAACGAGGAAACAACACGACAGTGGCAGTCTAGCACCTCGCGCCGTGCCGACCCAACCCCGGCCGACGGCTCGCCGGGGCTACGGTTGCCACGCCGGAGCCGAACCCCAGTCGTCCACCGCGGTGACGCGCATCAGCCCGGTGCCGTCCGCGTTCATGACGTAGATACCGGCATAGCCGTCGCGGCTGGAGACGAAGGCGATGCGCGTCCCGTCGGGTGACCAGGACGGCATGGAGTCGTCGCCCATCCCGTCGGTGAGCTCGCGCAGGTCGGTGCCGTAGGCAGTCATGGTGTAGATGCGGAAGTCGCCCGCGCGATCGGAGGAGAAGGCGATGCGCGTCCCGTCGGGTGACCAGCAGGGCTCCTGGTCGATGGCCAGGTCCTCGGTCAGCCGCTTGGGGGCCGAGCCGTTGGGGTTCATCAGGTAGATCTCCGGATTGCCCTCCCGGTTGGATACGAAGGCGATGCGTGCGCCGGTGGGAGACCAGGCGGGCTGCGCGTCCCAGGCCCACTCCGTGGTCAGTCTCTTCACGTCCGAGCCGTCCGGGTTCATGGTGAAGATGTCCGAGTTGTCGAAGCGGTTGCTGGTGAAGGCGATGCGCGTGCCATCCGGCGACCAGGACGGCGCCAAGTCCGAGGCGCTGTCGTTGGTGAGGCGCGCCTGGCCGCTGCCGTCGGCGTTCATGACGAAGATCTCGTCGCTCCCATCCCAGAAGCGCTCGAAAGCGATGCGCTTCCCGTCGGGCGACCAGGCCGGCGACCAGGAATCGGCCGCGGCCGTCAGGCGAGCCAGGCCGGTGCCGTCCCAGTTCATGATGTAGATGGAGTTGACGCTGTCGCGGTCGGAGTCGAAGGCGATGCGGTCCTTCTCCGCCGGAGTCGGCACCCCGCTGGAGAGGAGCACCAGCGGCAGGTAGGCCACCGGCGGGTCCGCCTGACCGCTCATCTCTCCCTGCGCCCCCGCCCGCCCGAGCGGCACGCCGGCCGTCGCCAAGGCCGTCAGAAGCGCGGCGGCCGTCAGCCACCGCCAAGCCGCACCGGCAACCCTCACTTGTCACTCCTCCGCACTTGAGGCCCCGGCCTCGATAGGTCTACGCTACTGCTCCGCCCAGGCGCGCATGCGCGCCGCGTCTCCTTCCCAGAGCCGCTCCCGGGCCCAGTCCGATGGTCGCGGCTCGCCCTCCAGGTCCAGCGTGATGACGGTGGCCAAGGGGTCGGGCGGCCGCTCCGGCAGGCCGGTCAGGTGGATGTGCTCGCCTACCTGCCGCACCGTGATGGGTGCGCCGTCCGCCAGGAAGCG
>JAAYAV010000093.1 GCA_012719195.1 Anaerolineae bacterium
AGCGGCTCCGAGAGGGTGAAGATGCCGGGGACGATGGTGAGCTCGGAGGACTGAGCGTGGACGATCGGTGCGGGCTGACCGGGACCCCCAGGACCGGAGAGAGCGGACAGGAGCACCAGAAGCAGCACGGCGGCGACACCAAAGAGCGCACTACGAACAGACTCGACGCGACTCATACCCCTCCTCCCTCCCAACATGATCCAGCTCTGGACCAACGCTCCCACATTGTAGCGTCATGCTATGATGCGGCCAGCCCCCTTGCTGCAGAGATAGTGCCCTCGCTTAGGGGTTGCGTCCGTTGCCGTTGCCGCTTGCCTTCAGCTTCCGCCGCTCCTCGGTGTCCAGGATGCGCTTGCGCAACCGGTGGCTCTTGGGCGTCACCTCGACCAACTCGTCGGCGCCGATGTACTCGATCGCGTCTTCCAGCGAAAGGGTCTGCGGCGTCTCCAGGTGCACCAGCACATCCGCATTCGAAGAGCGATGGTTGGTCAGGTGCTTCTTCTTGGCCACGTTGACGGCAAGGTCGTCCTCGCGCGGCGTTATACCCACGATCATGCCCTGGTACACGTCCACTCCCGGCCCGATGAACAGCCGGCCTCGCTCCTGAGCGTTCTCCAGGGCGTAGGCGGTTGATAGGCCCGCCTCCCAGGCCACCAGTGAACCTGTGTTACGGCGCCTGATCTCACCGACGTACGGACCGTAGCCGTGGAAGACGCTGGTGACAAGGCCCGTCCCGCGGGTGGCCGTCAGGAAGGCGTTACGGAACCCGAGCAGGCCCCGGGTGGGCACCAGGTAGGCGCAGCGCACCACGCCCTTGTCGTCGGTATGCATGTCCTGCAGTTGGCCCTTGCGCTGTCCCAGCATCTCAACGACGACGCCCCAGTAGTCCTCGGGCACCTCTATGCGCACCTCATCGATGGGCTCCAGCGTCTCTCCCGTCCTCGGGTCCTCCCGCAGGATGACCTCCGGGGCGCTTACCTGGAACTCATAGCCCTCCCGGCGCATAGTCTCGATCAGGATGGCTAGGTGCAGTTCGCCTCGTCCGCTGACGATGAAGGTGTCGGCGCTACCGGTCGGCTCCACCCGCAAGGCGACATTGCGCTCCAGTTCGCGCTCCAGCCGCTCCTTGAGCTTGCGGCTGGTCACCCAGGTACCTTCCTGGCCGGCGAAGGGGGAAGTGTTCACTCCAAAGGTCATTCGGACTGTAGGCGCCTCCACCACGATGGGTGGCAGCCCACGCGGGTCATCCGGATCGGTGATGGTGTCCCCAATACCGATGTCGGAAAGACCCGTCACGGCCACGATCTCGCCCGCCGTGGCCTCGTCCACTTCGACCCGGCTCAGGCCCTCGTAGATGTACACCTGCGCCGTCTTCTCCAAGTGCAACTCCCCGTCCCGATCCAGACGCGCCACCGGCGACCCGGGCTTGAGGCCGCCGGACGAAAGCCGCCCCACCGCGATCTTCCCCTTGTAGGGGTCGTAGTCCAGATTAGTCACCAGGAGCTGCGTCGGGCCGTCCGGATCGACGAGCGGTGCCGGAATGGAGTCCACGATGGCATCGAAGAGCGGCTGCAGGTGCCCCACCAGCCGGTCGGGGGCCGTGCCGGCAGTACCCTGGCTCGCTACGGTGTAGATGACCGGGAACTCGGCCTGCTCTTCCGTGGCGCCCAGGTCCACGAATAGGTCGAAGGTGGCGTTCAGGGACCAGTCGGGGCGCGCGTGATTCCGGTCCACCTTGTTGATGACCACGATGGCCCTACGCCCCATCTCCAGAGCCTTACGGAGCACGAACCGCGTCTGCGGCATGGGGCCCTCGGCGGCGTCTACTAGCAGGAGCACCCCGTCCACCATGTTCAGGACCCGCTCCACCTCACCGCCGAAGTCGGCGTGACCGGGCGTGTCCACGATATTGATCTTCACCCGGCCGTAGCGGATGGCGGTGTTCTTGGCCAGGATGGTTATGCCCCTCTCCCGCTCCAGATCGTTGGAGTCCATCACCCGCTCGGGCACGGCTTCGTTTTCTCGAAAGACGTGCGACTGGCGCAGCATGGCGTCAACCAGGGTGGTCTTCCCGTGGTCGACATGGGCAATGATGGCGATGTTCCGCAGATCCCTACGCTCGATCATGTATCACACTATCCCACTGGTCCGGCGGCGCGCCGGTACTGGATTGTCGCCCAATGCAGAAAAAGGGCCCCGGCGGGCGACATTGCCGGGGCTGACCGAAATCAGACTCTACATTCTACGCCAGAACGCGCATCCGCGCACGTGGCGGCATAGCCGTCACCGACTCTTGCGGCCCGGAGGTGGCCGCCGGTACCCCGGCTCCGTCACGTCCACGCACTCTATGTCCCAGCAGCGCGCCAGGCCCTCCACCAGGTGAGCGACGTGCCCCAGCCCGAGGGCGAAGTGATGCGTCGGCCCCTCCAGGCTCCAGTTCTCGATGAACCCGGAGACATCGGGCGGGAAGCGGCCGCGAGTGTTCGTGTTGCCCGTGGCCGGTATGCGACCCGGCAACGACTCCCCCTCCGCCAGCACCAGCTTGAAGCGACCGTCGTGCGTCTGCGTCAAGCCCACACAGGTGATAGGCCCGTGCTTGAGCTGAAACTCCACGCTTACGCCGGAGCCGCGCTTCCCGTGGTAGATGCCCAGGCCGCGCAGCACCGGCTTCCCCTGCGCCAGGGCGATGTGATGGGGACCGTCGTGTCCGACTAGGACGATGTCGTTATCGAAGTCACAAGGGTGGATCTCGGCGAAGCTGCCGCCGGCGCCGAGCCGATCCAACATCAGCATGGCGACGCAGGTCTTTATGTCAAGCTCACCGGCAATGGGCACGCCCTGGCCAATAAGAAGCGAGCTGCCCACGATCAGCGAGGCGCCCAGCCGCTCGTTGGCGTTGCCGGAGACCCCCCGGTAGTAGTAGGCCAGGCCGGTCAGGCCGAAGTCCTCAACGAGTCGATCCAGCCCGCACGCCACCTTCGCCGACCAGGCCAGGTCCTCGGGCGACACCGGCCCGGCGATGGGGTCCGAGCCCGGCGGCGGGAAGTGGAAGGCGGCCCGGATCTCCTCCAGCTTCACCTCCTGCTCGTGCTCGGCCACCGCCGCCACCCGTTCGTGCAGGTCGTCCAGCTCGAGGTGCTGGCAATGCATGCCGAACTGGCCGTCGAACATGGTCGGATCGGAGTTCATGTCCAGCATGCCTTCGTAGACATGCCCCATGACGCCGATCGTCGCCTCACGGACGGTGGCATAGGCGCGCGCCACGCGGCACCAATCGAGCACCCTCTGCCAACTGGCCTCATCGTGCAGGGTGCCGACGACCATGCCGGGGATCTCGATTCCCGCCCGTATCAGAGCGTTGCACACCTCCGGCAGGCTCGTCTGGTTGTCGTGCTCGAGCTGCATGAAGGTCGTGGCGTGCTCATAGTCCATGGCCCGAGTGGGCTGGAGCGAGATGATCACCATCGGCACGCCGGCGCGCTGCACCACCGGTAGGACGGTGCTGCTCATGGCGTAGGTGCTCATGTAACAGAAGAGGAAGTCCACCCCTAGCTGGCGGAAACGCTCCCCCGCCGCCACCGCTGCGGGCGGAGTATCAACCAGCCCGGCCGACACCACCGCCGCACCTTCCTGTCGCAGACGGTCCTCGAAGAAGCCCTGGTGCGCCACCAGGCGATCTCGCAGGCCGGGGAACTGGTCCCAGTAGAACCAGCAGCCGCAGCCGAAGACGCCGATCCTGGCCGAACCGTTACCCTCCATTGCCCCTCCCCTGCCCAAGGCGCACCCACCCCGCCGCCACCACCGTCACCAAGATCAGGGCCGCGCTCAGGCCCAGCAGTCCCCACTTGATGAACGTAAACGCAGGCGCCAGCACCGCCGCCCAGGCACTCGGCTCCGGGTAGCGGGCCATGACGGCGGCCGCGCTGAGGTTCTCCAGGTAGTCGGCCACAACGCCGGCCAGCGGCACGAGATTGCCGTATCCTCCCCACCGCGACGCCGGCCAGGCGCGAGGGGATAGCCAGCCAAGAACGCTCACCAGCGACGAGCCGTAGACCAGCGGCCACACCAGGTCAAACGTGAAGCGCGCCCGCACGTACTCCCGCCGCCCCTCCTCCCCATAGGCCTCCGCCATGCGGTAGAGGTCGGCGGAGGAGTAGACGAGCGAGAGATCCGGCGAGCCCTCCCCGCCCGAGAAACGGTCCGCTCTGGCCGACTCAGCGGGCAGAACCAGGACAGCGAAGAGCACAAAGGCCGCAGCCGCGAGTGCCACCACCGGCACCGTGCTCCGCTCCCTCAGCCATGCCGAGAGCGCCTGCACCCTAGTGCGCCTCCGCCAGGCTCACGTAACGCCCATCAGCCTCGGCCGACCGCTGCAGCGCCTCGACCACTCGCTGGGCCTCGAGGCCATCGCGGAAGGACGGAGAGTATGTCGACAAGCCGCCGCGGGCTACGTTGGTGAGGAAGTCGTAAGCCCCGGCCACGTGGAACCGCGTCCAGCCCTGCGTGCACTTCGCGCCCGGCAAGGCGCCCTTCTCCGGATATCTCCCCAGGACCGGGATCTGCCGCCAGCCCCGCTCTCCGCCCAGGGGCTGGTCCGACCCGCGAGCATCGTAGGCGAACAGCCAGTCCGGCTCCATGAGGTTGAAACGCAGGCCGCCGCGCTCACCGTACAGCTCCAGTCGCAGTTCGTCCTCGGCCCCAGTCGCCAGCCGCGAGAACTCCAGCGTCCCCACGGCGCCGTTGGCCAGTTCCGCCTGGGCCAAAGTCACGTCATCCACATCCACCGTTGCCTCGCCCTCCCCTTCTCCTCGGGGACGCCGACCGATGAAGGTGCGCTGCAGGCAGGACACGCTGCGGAATTCGCCCAGAAGCAGACGAACCAGGTCAATGGCGTGCACACCCAGGTCCATGACCGCTCCACCGCCGCTGCGGCTCCGGTCCAGCCGCCAGCTGAAGGGTCTCTGCGGGTCGATGTAGCCCGAGTGGAGATAGGCAGCCCGGAATTGCACCGGCCGCCCGAGAAACCCATCCTCGATCAGCTGCCGGGCTCGGCGAATTGCGGGAACGAAACGGTACTGCAGCGTCATCTGCGAGACGGTGTCTGCCCGCTCGGCTGCGGCCACCATCTCTGTCGCCTGTGCCACACTCAGCCCCAGCGGCTTGTCGCAGTACACGTGCTTACCAGCCTCGAGTGCCGCCAGGACCATCTCGTGGTGCATGTCGTTGGGTGTGCACACACTCACGGCCTGAACATCGTCGCGTTCCAGCAACTGGTGATAGTCCGTGGTAACCAGGCCGAAGCCGCCCGCGGCGCGCGCCTTGGACGCCGTCTGCTGCGTCGCGACGGCGACTCCCACCAGCCGCACCCGGGGCGCCCCTGGGTACGTCCACGGGACGCAGACGTAGGAGAGAGCGTGGATGCGCCCGATGAAGCCATAGCCCAAAATGCCTATGCCGATCTCGGCCATAGTTGCCCCCTGACC
>JAAYAV010000094.1 GCA_012719195.1 Anaerolineae bacterium
CACGTGACCGAGGGGCCCGCCTACGGAGTGGCCCTGATGGCGGCGGTGGGTGCCGGGCTCTACGACACGGTGGCGGAGGCCTGTGCGGCCACCATCAAGCCGATGGACGTCCAGCAACCTGACCCGGCGCACAAGGCGATCTACGACCAATACTACCAGGTGTACACCAGCCTCTACCCGGCCCTGAAGGAACGCTTTCATCAGGTTGCCGGCCTGGTGCGGCAGTACCAATGACGGCGCGCGAGGTGCGACGATGCAGGTAGCCTGTCTGGGAATCATGGTGGCCGACGTAGTGGCGCGGCCAGTGGTCGAGCTGCCCGAGCGGGGCCGCCTCACCCTGGTGGACAAGATGGAACTGCATACCGGCGGCTGTGCCACCAACACCGGCATCTCGCTGGCTAAGCTCGGCATGGACGTTGGCGTGCTGGGGGCGGTGGGCGAAGATGGCTTCGGCGAGTTCATCGTCCACGAGCTCAACCGGCACCGGGTGGATTCCCGCGGAGTGCGGCGCAAGAGCGACGCCAACACTTCGGCCACCATGGCCATGGTGGAGCCTGACGGCGAGCGGCGCTTCCTGCACTACCTGGGCGCTAACGGCAAGCTGGTTCAGGCCGACGTTGACATGGAGATCGTGGCCGAGGCGGAGATCCTCCACATCGCCGGGGCGCTGGTGATGCCGGGCATAGACGGCGAGCCCACGGCCGCCATTCTGCGCCAGGCCAAGGATCTCGGCCTCACCACGTCCTTCGACACCGTCTGGGACGCGCGCGGCCGCTGGATGGAGATGGTCGAGCCTTGCCTGCCCTTCATTGATGTCATGCTTCCAAGCCTCGCCGAGGCGCAGATGATCACCGGCAAGGATCGTCCCGAGGACGTCGCCCGGGTGTTCATCGACCACGGCGTGGGCATCGTGGGTCTGAAGATGGGCGAGCAGGGGTCGTACGTGCGCACCGAGGACGTGGAGCTACGGCTGCCGCCCTATGTGGTGGAAGCAGTGGACGCCACCGGCGCCGGAGATGCGTTCGTGGCCGGGTTCCTCGCCGGGCTGCTCCAGGGCTGGGACCTGGAGCGGACGGGACGCCTGGCCAATGCCGTCGGCGCCCTGTGCGTCACGGCGATGGGCGCCGTGACGGGGGTGAGGTCCCTGGAGGAGACACTCCGCTTCATGGAGGTCACGCCGACTCGGGCCGGGTAGTGTCTGAGGACTGGCGACCGCACGCCCTTGGGCGAGGCGGGTCGCCGGGCTGGAGGGCTGGCCGCGCGACCGTCCAAGATTGGTCAAACCGGCCAGCGGCATTAGAATGAGTGGAAACGCGAACCTAGACCAGGCTCGCCCAGGCTGGATTCTGCCTGGGCACTCGGTGTGGTCTCTCTACATGAGATGGAGGCGAAATGACGAGGCAGTACGTTACCATTGACGGCAACGAGGCGGCCGCCTACGTAGCCCACAAGACCGCAGAAGTGATAGTGATCTATCCTATCACCCCGTCTTCTCCCATGGGTGAGCACGCGGACGAGTGGAGCGCCTACGGCCGCACCAATATCTGGGGCACCGTCCCCTCCGTAGTCGAGATGCAGTCCGAGGCCGGTGCCGCCGGCGCCGTGCACGGCTCACTGCAGACCGGGTCCCTGAGCACCACCTTTACGGCCAGCCAGGGCCTGCTGCTCATGATCCCCAACATGTTCAAGATCGCCGGCGAGCTCACCAGCACCGTGTTTCACATCGCGGCTCGCACCGTTGCCACCCACGCGCTGTCTATCTTCGGCGACCACAGCGATGTCATGGCGGCGCGGAGCACTGGCTGGGCCATGCTGTTCTCGAACTCGATCCAGGAAGTCATGGACCTGGCGCTGATCTCCCAGTCGGCGACGCTGAAGGCACGGGTGCCCTTCCTGCACGTCTTCGACGGGTTCCGCACCTCCCACGAGGTGGCGAAGATCGAGCAGCTCAGCGACGACGACATCCGGGCGATGATTGACGACAACCTGGTGCGTGAGCACCGGGCGCGCGGCCTTACCCCGGACCGTCCCGTCACCCGCGGCACGGCTCAGAACCCGGATGTGTTCTTCCAGGGTCGCGAAGCCACCAACCCGTATTACGAGCGCGTGCCCGAGATCGTGCAGCAGACCATGGACGATTTCGCCAAGCAGGTCGGGCGCCAGTATCACCTGTTCGACTACGTGGGCGCGCCGGACGCTGAGCGCGTCATGGTAGTTATGGGTTCGGGCGCTGAGACGGCGCACGAGGCGGTGGAGCACCTGGTGGCGCAGGGCGAGAAGGTTGGCCTGATCAAGGTCCGACTCTACCGCCCGTTTGCCGTCCAAGCTTTCCTCAAAGCCATCCCGTCCGCCTGCAAGGGCATCACGGTTCTCGATCGCACCAAGGAGCCGGGAGCCATCGGCGAGCCGCTGTACCAGGACGTGGTCACCGCCATCGCCGAACAGGGCGATCCCGACCGGCGCATCAAGGTCATTGGCGGCCGTTACGGGCTCTCCTCGAAGGAGTTCACTCCGGAGATGGTCAAGGCGGCCCTGGACGAGCTGAAGACGGACAGCCCCAAGAACCACTTCACCGTCGGCATCACCGATGACGTTACCTTCACCAGCCTCGACGTGGACGAGCATCTCGACACCGAGTCTGCCAAGGTGAAGCGGGCCATCTTCTGGGGGCTGGGCTCCGACGGCACAGTGGGCGCCAACAAGAACAGCATCAAGATCATCGGCGAGACCACGCCCAACCAGGCGCAGGGCTACTTCGTGTACGACTCCAAGAAGTCCGGAGCGACCACGATCTCGCACCTGCGGTTTGGGCCTGACCCCATCCGCTCACCGTACCTCATCCGCCAGGCGGACTTCATCGGTGTGCACCAGTTCGGCTTCTTCGAGCGGTTTGATATGCTTTCCGCCGCCAAGCCGGGCGCCACACTGTTGATCAACGCTCCGTATGAGCCGGAAGAGGTGTGGGACAAGCTCCTGCGGCCGGTACAGCAGCAGATCATCGACAAGAAGCTCAATGTCTACGCCATCAACGGTTACCGCGTCGCCCACGAGACGGGCATGGGGAACCGCATCAACACCATCATGCAGACCTGCTTCTTCGCCATCAGCGGCATCTTGCCCGCGGATGAGGCCATTGACGCTATCAAGCAGGCCATTCGCGACACCTACGGCAAGCGGGGAGAGGCCGTGGTGCAGCAGAACTTTGCCGCCGTCGATGCTGCGGTCGCCAACCTGCACCGCATCGAGTTGCCTGCCGCCCCGACCAGCACCGCCGAGTACGCGCCTGTCGTGTCTGACGAGGCGCCTCAGTTTGTCAAGGAATTCACTGCTCAGCTGATGGTGAACAAGGGCGATTCGATCCCGGTGAGCGGAGTGCCGTTGGACGGCACGTTCCCTAGCGGCATCAACCGCTGGGAGAAGCGCAACCTGGCTCTGGAAGTGCCTGTGTGGCAGCCGGACCTCTGCATCCAGTGCGGCCGCTGCGTCCTGCTCTGCCCGCATGCCGTCATTCGTTCCAAGATCTACGACCCGGCACTGCTGGAGGGCGCCCCCGAGACGTTCAAGTCCCAGGACGCGCGCTGGCGGGAGCCGGCCCTTAAGGGCAAGAAGTTCACCGTCCAGATCGCGGTGGAGGATTGCACCGGCTGCGGCGTATGCGTAGAGAACTGCCCGGCCAAGGACAAGCAGGTGCCGGGCCGCAAGGCCATCAATATGGAGCCACAGCTGCCGATCCGGGAGACGGAGCGGGAGAACTGGGACTTCTTCATGTCGTTGCCCAGCGCCGCCAATGACGCCGGGCTCAACTTCAACACGACGAAGAACGTCCAGCTTCTGCCGCCGTATTTCGAGTTTCACGGCGCTTGCGCTGGTTGCGGCGAGACGCCTTACCTGCGCCTCCTGAGCCAGCTGTTCGGCGAACGCACCATCGTCGCTAATGCCACGGGCTGCTCCAGCATCTACGGCGCCAACCTGCCCGACACTTCCTGGGGCCATGATGCCTCCGGGCGCGGCGTGGCCTGGAGTAACTCTCTGTTCGAGGACAACGCCGAGTTCGGCATGGGCTTCCGTCTGTCGCTGGACCAGCGTGAGCAGTACGCCGGCGAACTGCTGGCTGCCCTGAGCGGCGTCGTAGGCCAGGACCTGGCGGACGCCATCCTGCAGGCCGACCAGTCGGATGCAGAGGCCATTCAGGCCCAGCGGGCGAGGGTGGCGCAGCTGCGTGAGGTACTCGCCGGCTGCGACGATCCTCGTTGCCGCGAGCTACTAAGTGTGGCTGACGGGCTGGAGCGCAAGACGGTGTGGGCCATCGGCGGCGACGGCTGGGCCTATGACATCGGCTATGGCGGCCTCGATCATGTGTTGGCCTCGGGCCGGAACGTCAACGTACTGGTGCTGGACACCGAGGTGTACTCCAACACCGGCGGTCAGGCATCCAAGGCAACCGGACTGGGTGCGGTGGCGAAGTTCGCCGCCAGCGGCAAGCCCTTGCCCAAGAAGGACCTGGGCATGATGGCCATGTCCTACGGGTATGTCTATGTCGCCCAGATCGCCATGGCGGCCAACGAGCGCCAGACGATCCAGGCACTGCGGGAGGCAGAGAGCTATCCCGGACCGTCGCTCGTCATCGCCTACAGCGCTTGTATCTCCCACGGCATCAACATGACCAAGAACGCCGATCAGCAGAAGCTGGCGGTAGCTTCCGGTCACTGGCCGCTGTACCGCTATGATCCGCGACGCCGCGAGGCCGGCCAGAACCCGCTCCAGCTGGACTCCAAGGCGCCCAGTGTTCCGCTCAAGGACTACATCTACAACGAGAACCGCTACCGGATGCTTCAGCGAAGTGACCCGGAGCGGGCCGCGATGCTGCTGGCCGAGGCAGAGAAGTATGATGCCGAGCGCTGGCGCAAGTACGAGCACCTCGCTGCCATGACCTTCGGATCGGCCGAAGGCGAGGCGAGCACGGAGGAGGCCTCCTCCGAGTAGTATGCGCAGCAGCCGGATCTCAGCAGGGAGGTTGGCATGAACGTTAGTTCCCGATACTTAGGTCTGGATCTGAAGAGCCCGTTGGTCGCTTCGGCGTCCCCCTTGTCGCGCAGCCTAGATGTGGCCAAGCGACTGGAGGACGCCGGGGCGGCGGCCCTGGTGATGCACTCCCTCTTTCAGGAAGAGGCGGTGGCGGAGAGCCTTGAGCTCGACCACTACCTGAACTACTTCACCGAGGCTTTCGCCGAGGCGCTCACCTGGTACCCGGATCTGCCGAACTACCGGTTGATCCCCGACCGGTACCTGGAGCAGCTCCGCCTCCTGAAGCAGAACCTGAGCATTCCGGTCATTGGCAGCCTCAACGGTGTCTCCACCGGAGGGTGGACTTCTTACGCCCGACAGATGGAGCAGGCGGGAGCCGATGCCCTGGAACTCAACCTCTACCACATCCCCGACATGAACGTGTGCGGGGCCGAGGTAGAGCGGCGCTCGGTGGAGGTGCTGGGGGCCGTCAAGGCCGAGGTATCGATCCCGGTGGCCGTTAAGCTGAGCCCGTTCTATAGCTCCTTTGGCGCCATGGCGCAGCGGCTGGCCGCTGCTGGGGCGGATGCGCTGGTGATGTTCAACCGCTTCTACCAGCCCGACCTGGACCTCGACGAGCTAAAGGTGCAGCCGCGGCTGGAGCTCAGCACGTCTGGTGATCTGCTGCTGGCGCTGCGCTGGGTGGCCATGCTCCACGGGCGCGTGAATGCCCAGATGGCCGTCACCGGCGGGGTGCATACCCACGAGGACGTGATCAAGGCGATCATGGCCGGCGCCGACGTGGCCATGATGACTTCGGAACTGCTGGCCAAGGGCGAAGCTCGCCTCACGGAGATCGAGCGCGACCTGCGGGAGTGGATGGAGCGGCG
>JAAYAV010000508.1 GCA_012719195.1 Anaerolineae bacterium
ATCCTCGTGTTCAACGAGGACCAGATGCGCGACGAGGTAGAGGACTCCATGAATGTGGGCAAAGACCTTTTCATGGACCTCAACTTGAGCGACATCCACACCGTCGGCCACCGCCCCGAGCGGCTGGCACAGTGGGCGCGCGTCGCTCAGGAAGTGACCCAGCGCTACGCTCGCTAGCCGGGCTCAGCCCGCTTGAGCCCCGGCGCACCCTGCGCTAAGCTGTGCCCGAACGACCAGGCGGGGCCACGCTCGACCCCAATGAGGAGAGTACACATGGTTCGCATAGGTATTGTCGGTTCCGACAACTCGCACGCCGTCGCCTTCTCCAAGCTATTCAACCTTTCGCCGGATGACAGTGAGATCGCGCCCAAGGACTTCCGCGTCGTCGCCCTCTACGGCACCGACGACGCTCGCAACAAGGAAGTGGCCGAACTGGGGGCCATTGAGACGATCGTCGACAAGCCCGAGGACATGATCGGCATGGTAGATGCGGTCATGGTCGTCTGGCGGCATGGCGACCTCCACGCGCAGTACGCCCTCCCCTTCATCGAGGCCGGCATCCCCACCTGGGTCGACAAGCCCTTCGCCATCAAGGTGGAAGACGCCAAGGCCATGATCGCCGCTGCCGAGCGCAACAACACCCCGCTCAGCGGTGGCTCGACGCTCAAGCACGCCCTGGATATGATGGCCCTCAAGGCTCGCCTCGATGTCGAGGGCGGTCGCTCGGTCAAGCCCATCGTGGCCGGCTCCATCAACTACTACGCCGCCCTGGTCAACGAGTACGGCGGGCTGTACTTCTACGGCTCTCACCTGGCCGAGATGACCATGGCTATCTTCGGCTACGATGCTCAGTCGGTCACCGCCATCGAGCACAAGGGCAACGTCGCCGCCGTCGTGAAGTACGACGACTTCCACGTCACCATGAACTTCCTGGAGAAGGCCAAGAGCATCCCCTACGTGCTCGTCTTCGGCGAGAACGGCACCATCGTCCATGAACTGGACGGGACCACCGGCTACCAGATGGGCGTCGCCAACTTCGTCAAGATGGTGCAGAACCGGCGCGCGCCCTTCCCTCTTGACCATCTGCTGAAGCCGGTCGCCCTGGTGCAGGCAGTGGACGTGTCCATGCGTGAGCATCGCGAGGTCTCTCTGGCTGAGCTTATGTAGAGTTCCAGCAGGGCGGAATCGGGCCCTTCGGCACCTGATCCGCCCCCACCGCATTTGCCGCTTGGGGCCCTGATTGCTAGAATGTCGCCTGTCAGTGGCCCACCCGCCGAGGTAGCTCAGTTGGTAGAGCACTTGACTGAAAATCAGGGGGTCCCCGGTTCAAGTCCGGGCCTCGGCACCAGACAGACGGTCGACCAGTGGTCGGCCGTCTGCTGTTTCCCCACCACACTTAGCAAGAAGCGAGGGGCCAAGCCATGACCCAGCCCGTCTCCGTCACCGTCGGCGTGCGTGATGCCGACCTCTGCGGCTTCGACAACCGCGTCCTCCAAGCCGCCGTCGACTACGTCGGCGGCCTAGGCGGCGGCGAAGTCCGGGTCGGACCCGGTGCCTACCTCATGCACGACTCCCTGCATCTGCGTTCCGGCGTCCACCTGCGCGGCAGCGGGCCCGACACGCTGCTGGTGAAGGCCGCCTCACGCACGTCCCGCTTGCACCTCGACGGCGACTACGGCGAGGAACAGGTAACCCTAGTGGACGCCGCCGGCTTCGAGCCCGGCATGGGAGTGACCGTCACCGACGACCGTAGCGGGGGGTTCCACACCACAGTGGCGCGCATTCGTGCCCGCCGGGGCCACACCCTCCTCCTGGACTGGCCCCTGCAAGCGGATTACCTGGCGGCTAGGGGGGCCGTCGCTCACACGGTGTTCCCGGTCATCAGCGGCTACTACCTGAAGGGGGTACGGCTCTCAGACCTAAGCATCGACGGCAATCGACAGGAGAACGCCCCCCTGACCGGGTGCCGCGGGGCAGGGATCTTCCTCTATCGCTGCCATGGCGCTCGGATGGAGCGGTGCGTCGTCCGGAGCTTCAATGGTGACGGCATCAGCTTCCAGCAGTCCAACGACGTGACCATCTCCCACTGCGAATCCGCCATGAACGCTGCCCTGGGGCTACACCCGGGTAGCGGCTCGCAACGCCCGCTCATCACCGACTGCCACTCGCACCACAACGACCGCATCGGCCTGTATCTCTGCTGGCGTGTGCGCTACGGTCGCTTCCGCCGCAACCGGCTGGAGGACAACGGCGAGTACGGCATCTCCATCGGCCACAAGGATACCGACAATCTCTTCGAGGACTGCACCGCGAGCGGCAACGCGCGCTACGGCATCTACCTCCGCCCGGAGAGCGAGCCGATGGCCGGCCACCGCAATACCTTCGTGCGCTGCTCTGTGCTCGACAACGGCTCCGGTGACGTGAGCGCCGGCGTGCGGGTCGAGGGCGAAACCCGGGATACCACTCTGCTCGCCTGCACCGTGGCCGACACCGGATCCGGCCGGCAGCGGATAGGGGTGAGCATCGCCGCCGGGGCCGGGCCCGTCCACCTGGACGGGGTGGAGTTCAGTGGCCATGTCGGTGCCGACGTCGTGGACGAGAACCTGCCGGAGTAGGCCAAGAGCGAACGATCGAGGGAAACGCAGGAAGGGGCAGCCGTGGCTGCCCCTTCCTGCATCTAAGGCCCGCCGGCCTCGCGCAAGGCTACCAGGTGCGCTGGAACACCACCTCGTAGCTGTAGTGGTAGAGTGAGTTGGCGATGGGGTTGTCGCCGCAGCGGCGCTCGGACTCCGGCACCGTGTCGTCGCCGATGTCGACTGTCAGTGGCGGCGTGGTCTCGCTCGTGCCCTGGTCCACGCGCACCCAGTAGGTGCCCTTGAACATATCGAACACTGCCCAGCCGGGGCCTCCCAGTTCGAGCTTGTTACCGGTCACTACGTTCACACCGCCACCGCCCCAGTCTACCCACAGGGGCACGCCGGGAATGCCGTTTCCGCCCGGATCTACCACGTTGATGAAGATGTTATGGTTACCTTGGTTCTCGCAGGGCGTTAACCGGCGCCAGGAGGAAACCACGTAATCGACGCCGGGGTTCGCCGGCACGGGCGTGTCGGTGGGCACCGGCGCCGCCGCCACCGGGGCCGCCTCACCCTGGGATGCCGCTGCCGGAACCGGCGTGCTGGTCGGCGGGACGGGCGTGTTGGTCGGAACCGGTGTGTCCGTAGGGACGGGCGTTTCCGTGGGCGGCACGGGAGTGTCGGTCGGCATAGGGGTGTTGGTGGGAGCAGGCGTCGGCGAGGGAGCGAAGGTGGGCGTGGGCTCAACGTTCAGCGCCACCGCAATGGGCGTCAGCGCGATGGCCGTAGCCCTCAGCGCGGGATCATCCGTCCGGCCGCCCTCCGATGCCAGCACTCCCACCGACCGCAGGCCGGCAGAGACGGCAAGAACCACCAGCCAGGCCAGCAGCAGCCCGCCCAGCGCCAGCCTGACGCGGCCACCGGTGGACAGGCGCGACTTCGAGGCCGGCACCACCGCTGCCGGGCGCTCCTCCCGCGCAGGCAAGGCGACCGCCGCCATCTCCTCCTCGGTCTCCACCGGGTAGGCGTCCGAGAGGCTTACTGCCTCCTCATAGGCTTCCGTCTCTGCCAGTAGTGCCCGCAGAACCGGCAGCCCCTCCTCCTGCAGGCGGGCACACGTCCCCGCCGGCAGGTACCAGGCCATGGTGGGAGCCGTGACGCGCGCCTCCGCCGAGGCAGGCCCCCCCTTCATGATCGTCCGGTCGACGAAGAGGAAGCAGCCGCTGAGCGTGCTGGGAGGCTCGGCCGGGCGGCGCGTCTCCACCTCCCCGCGTTCCACGACCGCGAAGCCGGAGCCGGTTCGGGCGACCAGGTCTTCGCCCGCCTCCACTGACAGCGGCTCCATCTCGCCCGCCAGACGGACCAGATCGGCTCGCTGGGCCCCCTGGAACTCCTCCAGACCGGCCAGCCAGTCGGCGAAGCCCTCTGCCGCGGCGGGAGAGCGGAAACCGAGAACCTGGTCCAGAGCCAGGATCGCTCCCGGCGATTGGGCCACCATTTCCCGGACCGCCTCCATGGAGAGCGACCAACCGTGTACCTGGGTGACGGCCTCAACCTCCACGGAGTAGTCTTCCCCGCGGAACGCGTCCATCTCGCCTACGATGCTTCCCGGGCCGGTGCGGGCGATCTCCTGCCCTCCGGCCGTGAGAAGCCTAATCCAACCCTGCGCGACGATGTAGAGGCGATCGGCCCGCTGCCCGGCACTCGCCAGGATCATCCCCGGCTTGACGCTGATCTCCTCCAATCGCTCCTCAATGAAGGAACGATCGGCGGCCGTCATGCCGCTGAACAGGGGCAGATTGCCTAAGCTGGGTCTCTCCACTTGCTGACCTCCGCCAGTACACGCTGTATCAAGGCACCGACTCGGTGCGGCGGGCGAAATCTACGAACCACAGCGCGCGCTCCCCGCTCGAGCAGGCCGCACCCGCTACCGACACGTTCACTGCTCGGCTCTGCACCTGTCCGCCTTCCGAGACGACGTACAGGCGATAGTCCACTCCCGGCTCCATGGAGAAGTCGGCATAGCCGGCCGCCGCAGGAGACTTGACGCCCGTCAGGGCCTCGCTCGCTCCCCCCTCCCACTCGAGCCGCACGCGCCGGCCCCACCGGCCCTCACCGCCTTCCGACACCCGCACCTGCACCTGATTCCCGGCGATGGTGTCGTCGCAGGCGGCCTGAAGTCTAGTAACGGCGAAGGGTAGCACCTCTTCTGGGGTAACGGTAGTAGCCTCGAGGGTCGGGGTCGGGGGAGGCGCCTCCGGCGTCTCACTACGATCAGACCCCAGAGTCGCCGCGTATACTACCAGATCGGGCCTCTGGCGGCCAAACAGCGACGCCAGTGAAACGAGCGCTGTGGTGGTATCCTGGTCGGTTCCACTACCAGCCACCGACTCCGCCTCCTCCTCCACCAGGTCGGCGATGGCGCCATCGCTCCGGCCGGGGAAGGCGCATCGTACTTCTTCCCGTTGCGTGGGGCGTGCCAGCGCCACCGCCAGGAGGAGTTCTCGCCGGGCGGCACCGTTCAGCTCGCTGAGATCGCACCCATCGGCCTGCAGCTGCCATCCCCACCCGGCCAGGAGCCCCAACCCGATCCCGCCCACCAGGTAGATCAGAGCCACGATCGCAAGGGTGCGCCGGCTCATGGCGCCCCCTCTACACCGTCCGGGCAGGCCAACCCCAGGGCAGCGGCCAAGTCAGCGCCCGCCTCGGCCTGGCCGCCGCGACAGGTGGCGCAGTCCCCCACCGCCAGCGAGCAGACGGTGTCGGCAGCCTGGGCACCCAGGGCGCTTACCCTCTCCCGGGCCTGCTCCAGATCGCCGTCGACCACGTACGCGTCGGCCGCCCAGGCCGCCCAGACACAGCGTCCCGTGCGGCCCAGTTGGTAGGGCTCCGCCTCCGGGCACGATACCGGCCAGACGCGCAGCGATAGCGCCAAGCCTAGGCTCGCGCCTAGCAGGAGCACAACCGTCAGTAGTGTCACTTGTCTCAGCGAACGAGCGGACATACACCTACGCCGGCGACTACTCAGCGACAACAACAGAGTTTGACAGACGACCCCGCCCCGGCCAGACTATGGCGCGTGGCCAGGCTCGGTGGAAGCAACATGGGCCCGGCACCGATCTGGCACTGGACCCATGGACAGCCGACTATGTGGTGCCGAAGGTGGGACTCGAACCCACATGGGGAATGACCCCCAACGGTTTTTGAGACCGCCGCGTCTGCCGTTCCGCCACTTCGGCTTACCTCACGCGAGCAAGTATAATGAGCGGCTCCATACCGGTCAAATCATCTCCGGCCGACCCGGACCTGGTCCGCGAGGCCAAGAAGGGCAGTCTGACGGCGTTCAATGCGCTCGCCGCCCGCCATCAGACGCTCCTCTACAACGTCGCCTACCGCGTCACCGGCAATCCTGACCTGGCCGCCGACGCCACGCAAGAGGCACTCATCCTCGCCTACCGGCGCCTTCACCAGTACCGCGGCGGATCGCTCCGGGCCTGGCTGGCCCGCATAGCTACCAACTGTGCCTACGATCAGCTCCGTGCGCGGAAGCGTCAGAGTACCACCTCGCTGGAAGACATGGTCGAGGAAGAGGATCGTCTCGGCGCCCTCGAGGACCCCCACGCCTCTCCCGAGGATGCCGCCCTAGCCACCGAACTGGGCGAGGCCATCGCTGCGGCCGTGCTCACCCTACCCGAAGACCAGCGCTCGGTGATCGCCCTGGTGGACTACAACCACTTCGACTATGAGGAGACGGCCCAAGCCCTCGACATCTCTCTCGGCACGGTCAAGTCACGTCTGAGCCGCGCACGGGCCCGCGTGCGAAACGAGCTGTTGCGTCGTCATCCGGAACTCTTGGCCTCCCGAATGCGTCAATAGGTTATCATGGCTTCTAATCGAGAACTCACATCAAAAGAGTGCCGGCACGTAGGCGAGTCTCTCTCGGCCTACCTGGATGGACAGCTGGGAGAGAAGGAGCGGGCGCTAATCGAGAGCCACCTGCCCGACTGCCCCCAGTGCTCGGCCGAGCTATCCGACCTCCGCTGCCTGGTCGACGCGATGCGGACGACCGCTCCGGTGCGTCCTCCTCGTTCGTTCCTGCTGTCCCCGACCATGGTCGAGGAGAAGCGCAGACGTTCCTGGTTCGACATCTGGTCCGCCCTGGCCCCGGCCATGGCCGGCGTGGCCGCCCTGTTGCTTGCCGCTCTGCTGTTCGTGGATTACCGCCTGTACCCGGACAACTCCGGGCTCGCCAGCTCCGCCGCACCGCCGACTGTACCGGCAGCAGAGGAGACGACAGTCGGGCTCGCTGCTGCTCCTTTCGCCGCGGAGGCCACCGCGCTGACAGAGGAACCTGCCCTGTCGCCGGAGGCCTTCTCTTCCCCCGCGGTGTTGGCGGCAGCTCCTTCCGACACTCCTTCCACCCCGGCTGCGGCTGCCTTCGCTGCCACTGAGCCCGCCGGCAGCGCCACTGAAGGAGCCGTTCCCCGGTCCGCGCCGAGTTGGCCCAGCCCGGAAGCAGCGACGGCGCCCATGGCCACCGTCGCCCCAGTAACGCCTGCAGCCGCTGCTACCGAAGCGGAGGCGCCTCTCACCGCTCAGGGGCGCACCACTGAGGAGTACGCCGCTCCCGAAGCCGCCCCTCTCTCGGTGCCACCACCCTCAGCCGCCCCGGTCCGTCAGCCCACCGTCGAGGCCGCCGACGCAGCGGCCGGGGGCGAGACCGCCGAGAGCAGCGCCGCTGCCCTCGAGGGGCCGCCTGCCCTCGGCGCCACTGCCGACGGAGGCACCGAACAAGAGCCGGCTCCCGAAGCCGCCTCCCTGAAGCCCGCCGCCACAGCCGACACCGCGAGTGGGGCCGAAGAGGTAACCGAGCCCGCTAGCCTCAAGGTCGCACCCGATGCCGTCGCGGCGACGGAGGAGCCCATGGCCGCGGCCACCGTTGTAGCCGCCGCACCGGCCGATCTTGGGCCCGCCACGGCGCAGCCCCTTGGTGCGCCGGCCTCGGCCCGCTCACTATCCACCGAGCCACCCCTCCTCCTGCGGCTCGGCCAGGTTCTGGCTGCTGTGCTGCTGCTGGCGGCAACGCTCACGTGGTCCGTCCGCCTCATCCGGCGCCGCGCCTGACCGCTATCTCGCCCCACCGACCCGTATCTGCAGCAGCCGCCGCGAGAGTTTGACGCTTCTGCGGACTTGGACCATCATGCATGCTGCTGCCCTGAAAGGGAGCGGTGATCTTTGCCGCCGCCCGGCTGCGGGCGCGGACAACCGAAGGGAGAAAGGTCAATGGCAAGCGAGTTGGCGCTACTAGGTGGGCCCCAGGCCGTCAAGAGCGACCCTGGTGACATGTTCGCCTGGCCCATCGTGACACCCGATATCGAGCAGGCCGTCCTTGAGGTCCTGCGCCGTGGGGCAATGTCGGGCATGGACGTTACCAAGCAGCTGGAGAAGGAGTTCGCTGCCTGGCACGGCATGGAGGGCTACTGCCTCGGGCACAACACCGGTACCCAGGCTATCCAGGCTGCCATGTTCGGCGTCGGTGTCGGCAAGGGCGACGAGATCATCTGCCCCAGCATCACGTACTGGGCTTCGTGCCTCCAGGCCTACACCCTGGGCGCCACCGTCGTCTTCGCCGACGTGGACCCGGACACCGTCTGTATCGACCCCAATGACCTCGAGCGCCGCATCAGCCCGCGGACGAAGGCTATCGTCGCCGTGCACTATGCCGGTCACCCGGCGGACATGGACCCCATCCTCGAGATCGCCCGCCGGCACAACGTGGCCGTTATCGAGGACGTTTCCCACGCTCACGGGGCGCTCTACAAGGGCAAGATGGTCGGCACCTTCGGCGACGCAGCCGGCTTCTCCATCATGTCGGGCAAGTCGTTTGCTGCCGGCGAAGGCGGCCTGCTCCTGACTCCCAAGAAGGAGGTCTACGAGCGCGCCTTGGTATTCGGTCATTACGCCCGCGCCAACGAGCTTACCATCCCCGAGTATGTCGCCGGTGGTGGACTGCCCTGGGGTGGCTACAAGAACCGGATGAACCAGCTCACCGCGGCCATGGCCCGTGTGCAGCTGAAGAAGTACCCTGGGGAAATGGGCGATATTGATCGCGCCATGAACTACTTCTGGGATAAGGTCGGCGACCTACCGGGCATCCGCTCGCACCGACCGGCGTGGGGTAACAGCACCAAGGGTGGCTGGTATGCTCCGCACGGGCTCTACCGCCCCGAGGAACTGGGCGGCCTTTCCGTGCACCGCTTCTGTGAGGCCCTACGCGCCGAGGGCGCTACCTCCGGACCGGGCTGCAACAAGGCTCTCCACCAGCACCCGCTCTTCCAGACCGTGGACGTCTATCGCGCCGGCAAGCCCACTCGTATCGCCAACCTCCCGGACGACGTGGACGTGCGCGAGACCGATGCTGATCTTCCCGTGTCCTCCGGGATGCAGGAGCGCATCTACAACATACCGTGGTTCAAGCACTATCGGACGGAGATCATCGACGAGTATGCCGAGGCCTTCCGCAAGGTCGTGCAGAACTACAAGGAACTCCTACCCGGCGATCCCGGCAACCCGCCCGCCGGCGGCGGCTGGGGACTGACCCGCCGCATCGGCTAGTCTCACCGGCAAAGCGAGCGCGGCCGGACTCAGATGGGTCCGGCCGCTTCTTTCCGCGCTCCCCCCTATGCTCTGCCTGCCGCCCGCCCTGCCACCCGGCCACTGGAGAAGGCAAACTGCAGGTTGTAGCCACCGCAGGGCCCCACCACATCGAGCACCTCCCCAGCCAGGTACAGCCCCACGCACTCCCGGCACTCCATCGTCGCGGCCTCGACCTCCGTCAGCGGTACGCCTCCCGTCGACAGCTGCGCCTGCGCGAAGCCCCTCGTCCCGGTGATGGCCACGCGCAAGTCTCTCAGTCGC
>JAAYAV010000095.1 GCA_012719195.1 Anaerolineae bacterium
CAGCGGCCGGTGTCACTCCATGGGCACGTTCGCCATGCGGAGCTCGTTCCCGCCGAGGAGCACCATCTTCTGCGCCGTCTCGTCGACGTAGACACTGGTCAGCCCGGCAAACAGGTCCTCGCTACCCCGCTGCGGCAGGAACTGGCGCACGAACTGCCCGTCCTTGGTGAACTGAAGAACCCGCATGTTGCCCGAATCGGTGATGTAGATGGATCCGGCTCTCTCCGGTCGATCGGGAGTCACGAATATGGAAGTGGGGTTCTTCACTCGTGTCGCCAACCCAGACAGCTCAAACGCCGTCTGCTCACCACCGCGCAGCTTAACCACCAGACCGTCGGCGTACAACAAGTAGACATCGCCGTCGACGGCCATGTCCACCACGCCGCTGAGCATCAAGTCGGCGTTGGTGTACTGGGCCGGAGCCTGGCCATAGGTGCCGTCGCCGGGCTCGAAGACCAGAATCTGGTTCAGCTTGGCGTCCAGCACCAGCAACCGTCCCTCGTACCCGGCCATGGCCCGCGGATCCTGCAGTTGGGCCCGCGCCGCTGCCGGCAGCATCCGAATCCCCGCGCTCGGCTCGTACTCCAGCAGCGCGCCGCTCTCGTCCAGTACCAGTAGCGACCCCCACTCCCTCCCAGGCCCAGGCGGCATCCACGTCGCCGCCCGCAAGCGGCCCAAGGTGAGGCCGTCGCGTAGGTCACCGGTACGGAGCAGCACTTCCGGCACGTGCTCGTCCAGTACCTGGAGTCCATCCATGATCGGGTTGAAGAGCCGCTTGTACACCCGACCCAGTCCACTATCTAGCGTATAGACGTCGATCCCGTGGACTACCAGGTCAGTCATGGCGGTCCCGGCCTCCTCATACTGCCTCAGGCCAGGCAGCCAGTAGAGGCGGACGACTTGGTCCACGGCATCCAGTTCTTGGTTGACATCCTTACTGAGACCTTCAATTCTCTCATCGGCCACCGGGCTAGCGGAGGCCCGGTTCGCGAGCACCGAGGCCTCGACGAGCGCCTGGCGCCTGATGGCCTCTTCACTAGCCTGGGCCGCCTCCTCGAGCTTCATCGCGATGTGCCCGAGATCGCTTTCGTAGCGAGCCAGCTGCACGCGTTCGCCCTGCCAGCGAAGAAGGAGGTACCCAGCCACGGCCAGCACGACAATTCCGGCCACCATGCCGATCAGCACAAGGCGGTCGTCGGCCGGGCGTCTCATGGCCGGCTGATCCTGCGGGAAGACCGTCGGGCGCCGGCGAATCTCCTTCTCCAAGCGACGCCTCTCCGAGCCGGGCAACATCCGCCTCCACACGAGCCGCCCCCTGGTGCCCACCAAGGCAAAGGCACGCGCGACGCGCTCGCCCAGGTTCCGGAGCAGCGTCTGGGGTCCCGTTCCTTCCACGGCGCGATCGCCGGGGGCAGGCATGTCCGGCCAGGCCGGCGGCGGCACCGCATCGGCAGATAGCGGATGGAGAGGCCGCGGCGTCGGGCGTATGGCCGTGCCTTCGCCGGCGCCGGCACGGATCACCAGAAGTGACAGGTCCCGATCCGCGAACAGGGCCTGAAGACGACGTGTCGAGTCCGGGTCGTCCTCGCTGAAAGTCTGCGCTATCTCTTCGCCGTCCAGGAACTCGGCCACCTGGCTCTCGGCCAGGACTATGCTGTCGCCCACGGACAGCTGGGTGTGAAAGAGGTCCAGCGACAACTCGCGACGCAGGCCGATCGGAGCGGCGTACCCCTCTTCCATTGCCTGACGCGGCGACATGTCCAGCCAGGGTGAGTCGTCGGGGTAGCGCATGGCCACGTCGCTGCGGATGACGTAGACCAGCGCCGGCCCGGTCTGGGCGATGAAGACGTCGTTACCCTTGATGACTACGGCGCTGAGGCCGGCCCACCGGGGAGCCCGGCGAGACTCAGCCACGTTCATTTCACACAGCAGGTTGTTGGCGCGTTCCAGGGCGCGGCGTAGACCCGCCGTCACACTGCCACTGGACTCGTAGTACTCATCGTGGACGGCCTGGGCGATCTCGCGACACAGACCCTCCCAGCCGGCACGATCGCCCATTGGCTCGACGAGCACGTAGAGTCGGCCGCGCGTACGGGCGAAGGGTAGCTTGGCTACCTGTTCCGCGACGAGGATGTTGGACACCCCTGCCAACCGTATTCCATCCACCATGGCCACCTGCTCGGAGCGGGTTACCATTTCGCTCAATGTGTCCTCTCCCGACGCGAACCTGGGCTGACCGGCGAACGCCGGCGGCGCAGCAACTGGGGAATGGCTATCTGCAAGTGCCATGCCAGTGGGCGGCGGGGCCGACGGAAAGCCGCGGCGTCGCTACGGCAGCAGAGGGGCGTGCCGGCGCCGGCAGACAGCGCTAGGTACGTCGAGCCGCCACGCTCTGCGCCAGGCCAATGCCCAGGAACTGCGCCAGGACGGCGCTGCCCCCCACGCTGATGAACGGCAGAGGTAGTCCCGTCACCGGGAGAACACCGAGGTTCATGCCCACGTTCACCACGGTCTGGAACCCGATGATGGCCGCCACGCCCGTAGCGAGAAGACGGCCGGCTCCATCCGGAGCGCCCTGGGCGATCCTAAGCAGGCGCAGACAGATGAAGGCGACCAGGGCCAGGACTAGCACCGAGCCCACGAAGCCCAACTCCTCGCCAATCACGCTGAAGATGAAGTCAGTGTGGCGGACGCGCAGGAAGTGAAGCTGGCTCTGGCTGCCGGCGCCGTACCCCTGGCCCCAGATGGAGCCGGCACCAATGGCAATCAGCGCCTGCTCGCTGATGAAAGCCGCGTCTGGGTTGGAGTCGGGCTGCAACAGGGTGAGCACGCGATCCTGCATGTAGGGCTCAAGTTGCAGCCAGATGAGCGGCGACACGGCCAGGCCGGCCAGGGCGAGCACTCCCAGGTGCCACATCTTGACGCCAGCCACGAAGATGACCACCGCCCAGACGACCAACAGGACGATAGCCGTGCCCAGGTCAGGCTGGGCGTAGATGAGTAGTACCGGTACTGCCAGGATGACTCCGCTGAAGACCAGGTAGCGAAACCGCCACGGCTCCGCCATCCTTGGCCCTAGATACTGCGCTAAGGCGACGGCCAGAACGATCTTCATGGTCTCGGAAGGCTGGTAGGTGAAGCCGCCGATTGGGATCCAGCGTTGCCCCCCGTGCTGAATGGCGCCGATCACCAGAACTGCGAGCAGCCCTGCCAGCCCCAGTCCATAGAGGATGACTGCCGACCCGGTGATCAGGCGGTAGTCGACCGTTGCCACCACCAACGACACGACCAGCCCGAGCACGAGGAACACTGCCTGCCGCTCCACCGACCCCTGCAGACCGACCGAGGTCCCGACGGCGCTGCGCACCATAGCCAGCCCGAACACAGCCACCAGCACGGTCGCCAGGAAGAGCGGCACATCGAAGCGGGGCCAGGTGCCCCTGTGGGTACGGTACACTACCTATCGCCCCTTCTGCCGCCTCGCTTCGGGCAGGACCGGCATCTCCGCCACCAGGCGGTTCTCCCGTTGGTGCTGGCTGAAGGTCACTTCCACACCGGCGGTGTCCACATCGAAGTAGCGGCTGACCACGCCCAACAACTCCTGCTTGAGCGCCTCCATCTGAGCCGGGGAAATGCGCACGCGGTCGTGGATCAGCACCAACTGCAGCCGATCCTTGGCCACCTGTTTGCTACTGGGCTGGCCCAACCCAAGAATGCGAGACAAGAGCCCCATGATCCCCCTCACCTCTGGCGAACGAAGCGAACTATGCGCGACCAGATGCTGCCGTCGTCGCTCAGGTCGGTCATGGGCACTTCGACGCCCGACAGGCGCAGGGCGATGTCGCTGAAGGCCTTACCGGCGGGGTGCGCTCCGTCCATAACCAGCGGCAGTCCCCGGTTGGAGGAGACCACCACCGCCTCATCCTCGGGTACCATTCCCAACAGCTCGATCGAGAGGATCTCCTGCACATCTTCCGGGCCCAGCATGTCGCCCCGACGCACCATGTTCGCCTTCACTCGGTTGATCACCAGGAGTGCCGGTCCCTTTTCGGCGGCTTCCACCAGACCGACCACGCGATCGGCGTCACGAACGGCAGAGACCTCGGGGGTGGTCACGATCACGACCTGGTCGGCCGGCGCCAGGGCGACTCGGAAGCCTCCCTCGATGCCGGCGGGAGAGTCCACGACGATGAACTCGAAGTCCTCCCGGAGCTGATCGCAAACCTCGACCATCTGCTCCGGCCGCAGCGCATCCTTGTCCCTCGTCTGCGAAGCCGGCAGCAGGAACAGCTCCGGCGTGCGCTTGTCTCGGATCAGCGCCTGCCGGACGCGACAGCGTCCCTCGGCGACGTCCACCAGGTCGAACACTATCCGGTTTTCCAGGCCCAGGACGACATCAAGGTTGCGGAGGCCGATGTCCCCATCGATCGCCACTACCTTGTGCCCCTGGGCGGCCAGAGCTGCCGCTATGTTGGCGGTCGCGGTAGTCTTGCCCACGCCACCCTTGCCCGAGGTTACCGTGATCACTCGCCCCATGGCTTGACTCCTCTGCGAACTCGCCCCAACACGCTTCTCAGGCCAGACGGGGCTTCCCGGCCTTCGGCTCGTCGGCCACGACGATGGCCTGGTGACCACTCGTCGACCACAATGGCGGAGCCGGACACGCGCGCCATCTCCGGTCCGCGGCCCGATGCCGGTTCGTCCGGAGCCCGCGCGATCTGGTCTCCGATCCGAAGCTGCGTCGGCTCCAGGCACAGGGCACACACCACCGCCCCGGAGGCGCCAGAGGTGCCGGCGTGCACGGTGCCGCGCAGGGTGCCCCACACGATCACGCTGCCCCCGGCAACGATCTCCGCGCCTGGGTTCACGTCGCCCAGCACAATGATGTTGCCCGGGTTCCAAACGCTGTGACCGCTGCGGACGGTGGCGGCTACCAGGCCGCACTCATTCACCTCCATGTCCGGAGAGGTGATGGTGTCCCGCACAATCGCCTGGCCGGCGGCACGGTCGTCCTCGAGTCCGTGGAGGATGCCCATGGCGCGCGCCACCGAACGCAGACGCTCGTTGTGGCTCAGCACGCCGACCTCCGCCAACCCGGCACCGCGACACTCCTCCAGCAGCGCCTCCAGTTCCACCACCATGAGCGAGAGCTGGCCTAGGTCGATCACCACTCGGGATCCGCTCAGGAACGCCCCTCGCTCCGACAGGGTTCTCAGGAGGGCCTCGTGGGCCTCCTGGAAGCCATCCGACGCGCTCAGGTCGATTACGAGGCCGGATGACGTGCCCTTCAGTCGGCCCAACTCGCTCATGATCCTGCCTCAGCGGCGCCCGCAGAGCCGAGACCGAAGTAAGCGTTGAGGATCTCGGCAGCGACCGGCACGGCGTAGTAGGCTCCTTCGCCGCTGTCCTCGATGAGGACGACCACGGCGATTTCCGGGTTCTCGTACGGCGCGAAGCAAACGAACCAGGCGTGCATCGGTAGATAGCCGCCCGGTGTCAGGGGCCCGAAGAACTCGGCCGTGCCCGTCTTACCGGCCACGTCCACTCCCTTGACGCCGAGGGTGCGGGCCGTACCGATGGAAACCACCTCGCGCATGCCTTCCCGCACGATATCCAGGTGCTCGGTGGAGACGGGCACCTGCCGGACGATGCGAGGCCGGTACTGCGCCACCTCGCGTCCCTCACCGTCCAGGAGACGGTCGCCCAGCCGCGGCTGGTAGACGGTGCCCCGATTGGCCACGGCCATGGTGGCGCAAGCGAGCTGTAGCGGGGTGACTAGGATATCGCCCTGCCCGATGGCGCAGTTGTAGGTGTCGCCCGTGAGCCAGAGCTCTTGTCTTGTCAGTCGCTTCCAGGTCGGGTCAGGGATGAGGCCAGCCAGTTCGCCCGGGAGGTCGACGCCCGTCAGGTCGCCCATGGAGAAGCTATGGGCGTACGATGCCAGTCGCTTCTGGCCGAGCCCTCGGAAGTCCTCGAACCCGCCCGCTACTTGGTAGAAGAAGATGTCGCAGCTGTGACGGATGGCCCCGACTACGTTGAGTGAGCCATGCCCGGCCCGGTTGAAGCAGTAGAACGGGTACCGCTGACTGCCATCGTCACTGCTCACGTACATAATGCCGCCACAGGAACGCTGAGTCTCCCGGTCGATCACACCTTCCTGCAGCGCCGCCGACGCGGTAACCATCTTGAAAGTCGAGCCCGGTGGATACACCCCGGAAACGGATCGGTCCACGAGGGGGAAGCGCGGGTCCTCCGACAGCCGGACCAGGTCCTCGTGCTTGATTCCGCCGGAGAAAAGGTTGTTGTCGTAGCCCGGAAGCGAAACCATGGCCCTTATCGCGCCATCACGCGGATCCAGAGCGACGACCACACCGGCCGGCGATTCCTTCCGGGCCATTCCCTTCTCCAGGGCCTCGGCCGCCACTTTTTGCAGTTCGGTGTCCAGGGTGAGCACCAGGTTGAGCCCGGGCTCCGGGTCCTTGGGCCGGCTGACGAGACGGACCTTGCGTCCCTCGGCGTTGACCTCGATCCGCTCCTCGCCCTTGTTGCCGCGCAGAACGGACTCATACGAGTGCTCCAGTCCCGTCTGGCCCACGGTGTCATTCGGCGAATAGCCTCGGCGCCGGTACTCCTCCACCGCCTCGGCGGGGACGGGTCCCACATACCCCAGGAGGTGGCCGAGCAGAGACCCGAAGAGGTACTCACGCCGGCCCTCCACCTGAACAACGACACCGGGTAGCGTCAGCTGCTGCTGCTCGATGAGGAAGGCCGTCTCCTCGCCGATGCCGCGCTTGAGTACCACCGGCTCCAGCAGAGGCAGCACCTCGGCCTTACTGAGCAGGCCATTGACCGACTCGACGTCGTCATCGTCGGAGTCCATGGGCATGTCGAGCAGAGTCGCCACTCGCTCAAGGACCTGTCGCCGAGGTACGTCATCGTCCGGAAGGTCGGTCCTGACGATCGCCGCGTTGAAGGCGGGCACGTTCCGTACGAGTATGCGGCCGGCCTGGTCGTAGATCACGCCGCGGTCCGCCGACACCGAAAGCACTCGCAGCCTCTGCCTGTCGGCCGCTTCCACCGCGACTCTACTGCTGCTCGTTCCCTGAAGGGTCCACAGTCTGGCGACAAGGCCGCCGAACGACAGGAGCAGCACGCGGCGGCTCAGCTTGATCCTTCCGCCATGTGGAACTTCGGCTGCCACTGAATCTGTCTCCTATACTTGGTACCGGCCCGCCTGCTGCCGGCTCTGCCTTCGCAACAGCGTCACCAGGAACACCACCAGCAGCGTGTCCATCACCAACGCGGGCAGCAGCAGCTGTGGCAAGGCGGCGCCGAGCGGGATCGGCGTGCCCAGCAGGCGCGACGCGAGCAGCACGGCCCCGTAGAATACCGCGCTCCCGGCGAGACCCGCCGCCACTATCCAGATCAGGTCCGGGGAATACTCACCCAGCCGACTGGCACCTAGCGCCAGGCCGATGGCGGCGAGCAGCAGGCAGTGCATACCCACCGGCCCAACGCTCACAGAGTCCAGCGCCAGACCCCCGACGAATCCAAGGGCCGCCCCGCCCCCCGGCCCATACAGGTAGGCCCAGGCGAGCACGCCGCAGAGCACCAGGTCGGGACCGACGCCCGCCCCGCCCAGCCGTAGGTAGCCGGACCCCTGGATGAAGGCGGCGAGCCCAAAACCGACCACTGCCGCAATGGTCCTCTGCCAGGAGGGGCCGCGGCGCTCACTGAACACCGGGCTCTACCGACACGGTTGGGTCATGCTCCAGCAGGACCAGCACCACTTCAAGGCTACCGAAGTCAACCGACGGCTCCACGATCGCCTTCTGGAACATGGCCGTGTCGCTGCGGATCACCTCAACCACCTGGCCGATCACCACGCCTTTGGGGAACACGTCACCGAGCCCGGAGGTGAGCACCACATCACCCACCTGCACATCGGCGTCCCGGCCGATGTCTTCCATGACCAGGCCGCCGTCGAGCTGACCCTTGACGATGCCGGTGGCACGCGTACGCTGGATGAGGGCAGCCACCGAGCTACGGGCGTCGTTAAGGAGGAGGACTTGGGAGGAGCGCGCCGCCACTTCGATCACCCTCCCCACCAGGCCCCGCCCGGTCAGAACGGGCATGTCTGGAAGCAGGTCGCCGTCGCGGCCGGTGGAGATCACCACCGCCCGGCTCAGGTTGCCCGGCTCGTAGCCGGCCACTCTCGCTTCGACGTTGGCGCCCATGACGCGCAAGGAACGTTGAGAGGTCACGTAACCGAGTTCCGTCCGGAGGAGCTCGTTCTCGGCGATGACCTCCTGAACCTCAACCAGCTCTACGGTCAGATCTTCCACCCGCTGGCGCAGCTGGGCGTTCTCCTCTCGGAGCTGATCCAGGTCCTGGAAGAAGACGCGGGCATTGCTGACGTTGCGAAGCAGGCTGGAGACCGCTGCCTGCCCCTTCGCCCCGGCATCGGACACCCAGTTGCCTACTGCCACGACCCCGCCCAGTTCCTCGCTCGCCAGCAGCACGACGGCAAGCAGCAGCAGGACGATCGGCAGTAGGTCCCGCTTCCTCACTCGACGTTGCCGATCCTATCCCCAACGCCCATCGCGGTGGGCCGCCGACAACACCTTGCGCAGCGCGTCGAGCTCGCCCAGCACGCGGCCCGCTCCCTTGGCGACGCAGGTTAGGGGTTCGTCCGCCACGGTCACCTTCATGCGCGTCTCCTCGGACAGCCGCTGAGCCAGGCCCTGCACCAGAGCTCCGCCGCCGACCAGCGCGATACCATGCTCCATCAGGTCCGCGACCAGCTCGGGCGGCGTCTCGTCCAGGGTGTTTCGTACGGCCTCGGTGATGATGTGAATCGGGCCGGATATGGCTTCCCGAATCTCGACGCTGCTGACCTCGACCGACTGCGGCAGGCCGGTCAGCAAGTTGCGGCCGCGCAGAAGCATGGTCTGCTCCTGCTCGAGGGGATACGCTGAACCGATGGCCATCTTGGCCTTCTCGGCCATGCGCTCGCCCACCAGAAGGTTGTACTTCTCGCGGGCGTAGCGAATGATCTCTTCGTCGAGCTCGTCGCCCGCCACTCGGATCGAGCGGCTGACCACGATCCCGCCCAGGGCGATCACGGCTACCTCGGTGGTGCCGCCACCGATGTCGACCACCATGTTGCCGACGCTGTCCGTTACGGGCAGCCCCGCCCCGATGGCAGCCGCCATGGGCTCCTCGATGAGGTAGGCCTCTCGGGCGCCCGCGCTGAGCGAGGCCTCGTAGACGGCGCGCTTCTCCACCTCGGTACAGCCGCTCGGTATGCCGACCACCACCCGAGGGCGTGGCAGGCTTAGCATCATCTGCTGGTGCACCCGGCGGATGAAGTAGACGAGCAACTTCTCGGTGGTTTCGAAGTCGGAGATAACCCCGTCGCGGAGAGGCCGCACGGCAACGATGTTGGCCGGCGTTCTGCCGACCATCTGCTTGGCCTCGAGGCCGATAGCCACCACCTTCTTCGACTTGGCCTCGATGGCGACGACGGAGGGCTCGTTAAGAACGATCCCTTTGCCGCGAACGCTCACCAGAGTGTTGGCGGTGCCGAGGTCTATACCGATATCTAGTGAGAACAAGCCCAGCAGGGCATTGAGTGGGTTGAACACGCGCCTACACTCCTGGCGGCCAGGTGATGGCTGAACAGCCACATCTGAGTGGGTGCCCCTGTGCCGCGCCGATTATAGCACACGCCCGGGTCGGCCACCACAGAAGCGGCAGTCGTCCCGGGCGCGCGAAACAGTCCAAGCCTAGTCTGCCTAGGCCAGCCTCCCGGCCCCGCGGAGGGCCTCGACAATTCGCCCCGGCGTGTCCGTCCCGATGGAGTCGACGCCCATCTCTGCCAGGGCCAGGGCGTGCTCCGGCTCATTGGCGACCCAGGCGTGGAGGCAGAGCCCGGCCGCGTGGGCGGCCTCCGCCACCTTGGGGGTCACTCGCGAATGGTGTGGACGGATCGAACTGGCGCCCACCAGACGGGCCTCGCTCACCGGGTCCGGAGTGCCATGCCCGTACAGGATACCCGTGGCGATTTCGGGGGCCCACTCCTTCGCCCAGGCCAGGCACGGGTGGTGGAAAGAGATGACTGCCGTCCGAGGTGTCCAGCCGGCGTTGGCCACCGCTTCTACGGACAGCTTCACCAGTTGGCGCGGGGGTTCGGGCTCGCCCTTGATCTCCAGCACCAAGTCGAGGTCCAGCCGGAGGGCGGCCTCCATGACCTCGTCAATGGTGGGAATGCGCTGTCCGGCGAACTCGGGCCCGTACCAGGCCCCGGCGTCGAGAGCCCTCAGCTCAGCCAGTCGCAGGTCGCTGACGGCACCGCTCCCGTTGGTCACGCGGTCCACCAGAGCGTCGTGCATGACCACTACCGCGCCGTCAGCGGTCAAGCGGACATCACACTCGAACGCGTGGGATCCCAGCGCTTTGGCCGCCTCGAAGGACGCGATGGTGTTCTCGGGCGCATGCGCCAGCGCCCCGCGATGCCCCACGACCACTACCTTACCGGTACCGATGACATCCAGTTCAATCATCGCGACCCTCCGTTCGGAATCTAGCCCTCCACCACTTCCGGCGCAGAGACAGCCTGCCTCATGCACTTGGCAACGGCAAACGGATCGCTGCTGACCACACTGGAGGCGTAAAGCTCCATGGCGCCAAAGTCGGCCACCCGGTTGCTCACATCGCCGCGATCAACGATCCGCACCACCACCGGGAATCCCGTCCAGTCCTCGGCCGCGTCGCCATCCGGTGCCAGGTAGAACGCGACGTTGAACGACTGCACTCCCATCCGGCTGACCATGCAGTCGAGCGTGCGATAGACCGCCCCGGCCATGGCGTCATCGAGGGCCGAGCCGATGAGCAGCACTTCCTTCTCCTTGATCGGTGTCAGGTTCGCGAGCCCGCGCACGCCGG
>JAAYAV010000009.1 GCA_012719195.1 Anaerolineae bacterium
CTGCACCGCGTGCATGAGGAACTGACGAAGCGGGCGGCGGAAGAGGTGGACGGCGCTCTTCTGCTGCACCCGGTGGTTGGCATGACCAAGCCGGGCGACGTGGACCACTTCACCCGCGTGAGGGCCTACAAGGCTCTGGTACAGCGCTACTACGACCCCAGCCGGATTCTGTTGTCGCTGCTGCCGCTCGCCATGCGGCTCGCCGGCCCGCGTGAGGCCCTCTGGCACGCCCTGATCCGGCGCAACTATGGCGCCAACCACCTGATCGTCGGGCGGGATCACGCCGGCCCTGGCGCGGACTCCCAAGGCAGGCCCTTCTACGGTCCCTACGACGCCCAGGAGATGCTCAGCCGCTACAGCGACGAGCTGGGCGTGGGTATGGTCCCCTTCCGGGAGTTCGTCTACCTGGAGGAGGAGAAGCGCTACGAAGAGGTGTCTCGGGTACCCAAGGCGGCGCGCGTGGCCTCAATATCGGGGACCCAGGTGCGGGAGCAGTACCTCAACCGCGGTCGCACCCTGCCGGAGTGGTTCACTCGGCCGGAGGTGGCCGAGATCCTGGGCGAGGCCTACCCCCCGCGGCATCGGCAGGGCGCGTGCATCTGGTTCACCGGGCTTAGCGGCTCGGGCAAGTCCACCACGGCCGAAGTGCTCACCACGCTACTCCTCGAGTGCGGGCGGCAGGCAACCGTGCTGGACGGTGACGTCGTGCGGACGCACCTGTCCAAGGGGTTGGGCTTCAGCAAGGAGGACCGGGACACCAACATCCGCCGGATCGGGTTCGTGGCGGCGGAGATCGTCCGTCACGGTGGCGTCGCCATCTGTGCCGCGGTGAGCCCCTACAAGGCGACGCGCAACGATGTGCGCAACATGGTGGGCGCCGATCGGTTCGTGGAGGTCTTCATGGATACGCCCCTGGAGGTCTGCGAGCAGCGGGATGCCAAGGGGATGTACGCTGCCGCCCGGCGGGGCGACATCAAGGGCTTCACCGGCATCGACGACCCCTACGAGGAGCCGGAGAACCCGGAGCTGCGCCTGGAGACGGTGGTGGCCACGCCGGAGGAGAACGCGGCTTCCATTGTGCAGTATCTGGCAGAGCGGGGTCTGGTGCGCCGGCCGGACGCTGAGTGCGACACCGGCGGAGCCGCCCAGGTGGCGGGCTAAGGACCACGGACGCGATGATCTGCTCCGATCGGTTCTGATCTGCCCGGCGCCTGGTCAACCAGAGGCACAGGTTGGGCCTCCGAGCCGGCTAACCTAACCCCCAACCCCTTCCCTAGAAAGGAAGGGGAGCCGGAAAGCGCCTCGCTCCTTGGCAGAGCACCTTCGGGACCCCCCTTCCTTCTCAGGGAAGGGGGGCAGGGGGGTTAGGTTCAGCCTCGGGGCGCATCAGACTCCGTAGATCTCGCGCGCGTTCTCGTGGAAGAGAAGATCGATCAGGTGCAGGGCGAGGTCAAGGCTGTACCAGCCGCGCTCCACCCGCTCGCTGAGTAGGTCCTCCACCACCTGCTTCACCAGCTTCAGTTTCGGATAGCACCACTCGGCGTGGTAGGCGTCCGAGAAGAAGGCGATGATCTTATTGGCGGGCACCATGTCCAGGCGCGTCTCCAGCGACTTGCGGATGTAGTGGGGGTAGAAGGTGTGCCACCAGTACCCCGCGACGCTGACGTTGGGGAAGTGCTTAGCCAGGATGCCCACGTCCTGGGTGAAGGCGTCCGAGGCGGTGGACATGTTGATCAGGATGTCCTCGTAGGACCCGGCCAGGCGGGCAATGGCCCCGATGAACCCCGGGCTCCACAGGGTGAGGGAGCGGTGCGGTGGGAGCACCTCCGCCCCGGCGATGAGCTGGAAGGCGCGCAGTCGCGTGGCGCCCATCTCCTCAAAAGCGGTGGCAAGCCCGTAGGTGGCGAATCCGCCCAGTTCGGCAGCGGTCAGGTGGTCCCGTTCGCGCGCCTTGTCCAGGGAGCGGGTGGCTTCCGCCTTGGTGCAAGGCTCGCTGTTGAGGTAGGCGAGGGGCCAGGCCCCGACGAACTTGCCTCCATCGGCGGCGGCCTTACCGATGAGGGTCGCCAGCAGCTCGCGGTAGTCGTCGGCTGTGCGCACCTCTCGGCCCAGCAGGGCATCCAGGGACTCCACCACCTGCCTCGGGCTCCGCTTTCCATCGCGCAAGTTGACCGGCAGGCCCTCGGCGCCCAGGGCCATGGCGGGAGAGTAGGGGGCGCCCACGTGCTCCACGCTTATGCTTGTCTCGATGCGGCAGTGCTGGCGCAGCACTTCCTCCTGCCAGTTCGGGTCGTTGCCGCGAGCCTGCACGAGGGCACCGGCCGCCTCCAGCCCCGCCTCGGTGAGCGACTCGATGCCGTAGAGGTCGCGAAGGAGCCAGCGCAGCATGACGCCGGAGGTGGTGTTCTCCAGCCGGGGGAGATAGCGAAGTGCACGGCGCACCCGCTCCAGGGGCATCATCCCCGGGTCGGCCAGTTCGTGCGGCAGTCCGGCGCGGGTGACTGCGGTCTGGGGAAGGCCGGCCGACACCAGCTCGATCCAGACGTGGTGATAGAGGACGATGTCGGCTAGGTTGTCGGCGGCCGGCTTGTGGGGCCGCAGGTGGCAGTGGGGGTCGATGACAGTGACCTGGGCCAGGGCCTCGCGTAGGGCATCCCGCACATAGCTCATGGGGCATCTCCGGTGTAGCGGTGCCGCTATGATACCCGATTGCGGAGCGGGCACAATCATGGCGGGCCGGGGCTATAATGGGTGTAGTCACCGATGGGTTGTGCTGGCTCGGATCTGGCGAGGCGGAGGTGACGGCCATGCCCCAACCGGAACATGCGGATCAAACGCGGCTCGAATCGGTAGCGGCGCCGGGCCGGCGATGGCCGCTCGTGGCGCTGGCAGCGGTGGCTCTGGTGGCGCTAGTCCTCTACACGCGCTGGGAGTCGCGCCCGGATGGAGAGAGGGCGCCCGCCCCGCCGGTCTTCCACCCCTACGCCACTCCGCGCGCGCTCATGATCGGAGAGCATCTCATGGAACGCGACATAACCGATGCCGCTGTTCTGGCGGCCATGGAGGCGGTTCCACGACACGAGTTCGTTCCCGAGGACAGCCGGCAGCAGTCCTACGCTGACCGTCCTTTGCCCATCGGGCACGGCCAGACCATCTCGCAGCCCTATGTGGTCGCCCTGATGACGCAACTGGTGCGCGTGCGCCCCGGCGACCGGGTGCTCGAGGTGGGCACCGGCAGCGGCTATCAGGCGGCCGTGCTGGCGGAGATCACCGATCACGTC
>JAAYAV010000509.1 GCA_012719195.1 Anaerolineae bacterium
CCGATCGAGGCTGCCTAACCCCTCAGTACCGGCAGCCGCTGAGGACGACAACCGGCGGTGCCGCGGGGTCGCCCCGCCATGAATGGCCGGGGCTACACAGAGCGAAGCCCGCCCTGCGGCGGGCTGGCCAGCCGGCGAAGGCCGGCTTTGCTAGATGGTAGCCCCGCGGCTTCAGCCCGGGGCGACTTAGCCGAGGACCAAAGTGGGTGGGGGACGGCGGTTGCCGCCGACCCGGCGGGCGGCTACAATGATGGACATCCGCACAGGAGGTTCCCGTGACCGGCAGAGCGTTCCGCAGCCGCTGAGTGCGTCCCGGACTCGTCTATCACGCTGCCTGCCGTCCGAGCCGCGGTCGCACTGGCGCCTTGCCCCAGCCGCGGCGCTCCTGTTGGTCCCCTTAGTCTGGTCCAGCCCTCGCGCCGCGGCACTCACCGCGGCGTTTCTTTCTGACGGCCGGCTTCGGCGGAGGACCAGGTGCTGCAACTGTCGGGAATCTCCAAGAGCTACGGGGCGCAGCCCGTGCTCCGATCCGTCTCCTTCACCCTTTCCCCGGGCGAGCGGGCCGGCCTCGTCGGCCCCAACGGCTCGGGCAAGACCACGCTGCTGCGCATCATCGCCGGGCTGGAGCCGGCCGACGAGGGATCGGTGCGCCTCTCGCCTCCCACGTTGGCCGTGGGCTACCTGCGCCAGGCGCTCGCCTTCGCGCCGGAGGACTCTGTCCGCGAGGCCCTGGATCGCGCCACCGGCAGCCACGGACGGGCCCAGGCCCAGATGGAGCGCCTTGCCGAAGCGATGGCCGGCACCACCGACCCGGGAGAGGCGCTCCGTCTCACCGAGCAGTACGCCCAGGCGGAGGAGCGCTTCCAGGCGGCGGGGGGCTACGAGCTGCGCGCCCGGCTGGAGGCGGCGAAGGCCGGACTGGGTCTGGCCGACCTTCCGGACAACCTGCCGGTGGCGGTTCTCAGCGGGGGGCAGAAGACGCGCCTGGGCCTGGCGGGCCTGCTAGCCACTCGGCCGGCGCTCCTCCTGCTCGACGAGCCCACCAACCACCTGGACGTGGAGGCCCTCGCCTGGCTGGAGCAGTGGTTGCAGGCCTACGATGGCGGCGCCCTCATCGTCTCCCACGACCGCACCTTCCTCGATGCCACCACCACCCAGACCCTGGTACTCGACCCCGCCGACCAGTCGCTGACGGTCTACGACGGCGGCTACTCCGACTACGTCCGGGCGCGGGAGCGGGAGGTCGAGCAGCAGTGGCAGGCCTACCTCGCCCAGCAGGATGAGATCGCCCGGCTGCGGCGGGCGGCCAACCGCGTGCGCGGGCTGGCGGTACAGAGGAAGGGCGGCAAGGGCGACAGCGGTGACAAGTTCGCCAAGGGCTTCTTCTCCGACCAGAGCGCCGGAACGGTGGCGCGCGCCAAGGCGCTCGAGCGGCGCATAGAGCGGCTGCTGACGGTGGAGCGGGTGGAGAAGCCGGGGCAGCAGTGGCAAATGAAGCTGGACTTGGCCCGGGACGACGGTGGCGCCCGCGAGGTTCTGCGTCTGGAGGACGTCTGGCTGTCCTTCGGCGACCTGCATCTGCTGCGCGCCGTGCACGCCACGCTGACGCACGGCAAGAGGGCGGTGCTGCAGGGGCCCAACGGCTCCGGCAAGACTACCCTGCTGCGGCTTATCGTGGGTGAAATGGAGCCCGACCGCGGGGTCGTCCGGCTGGGGGCAAACGTCCGTCTGGGGTACCTGGCCCAGGAGCAGGAGACCCTCGATCCGGAAGCGACTCCCTACGAGTTGGTGCGCGCGGAGGCGGCGGGCATGACGGAGACGGAAGTGCGCGCCTTCCTGCACCGCTTCCTCTTCACCGGCGACGACGTCTTCGTGCCGGTGGGCAGCCTCAGCTTCGGCGAGCGTGCTCGCCTCATGCTGGCCCAGCTAGTGGGACGCGGCTGCAACTTCCTGGTCCTGGATGAGCCGGTGAACCACCTGGACATCCCCAGCCGGGAGCGCTTCGAGGAGGCGCTGCTGCAGTTCCCGGGCACGGTGCTGGCGGTGGTGCACGACCGGGCCTTCGTGAAGAAGGTGGCCACCGAGGTGTGGGAGCTGCGGGAAGGGCGCCTGCGGGTGACGCGGTGGGCGACCTAAGGTGAGGCCCTCACCCCGAC
>JAAYAV010000510.1 GCA_012719195.1 Anaerolineae bacterium
ACTTCGTCGTCTCACAGGGCAAGCCGCGAGAGAGCGTGCGCGGCTACCGCGGCGGCTACCTGCCCCTGCAGCGGCGCGAGATCGAGCGCGGGCTGCGCGATGGGTCCGTCCGCGGGGTGGTCTCTACCAACGCGCTGGAGTTGGGCATCGACATCGGCCAGCTCTCGGCCTGCGTCATGTCGGGCTATCCGGGTACCATCGCCAGTGCGCTGCAGCAAGCCGGGCGGGCGGGCCGCAAGCAGGAGATCTCGGTGGCGGTACTGGTGGCCAACTCCAGCCCTCTCGACCAGTACGTGGCCCAGCACCCCTCCTACTTCTTCGGGCGCTCGCCGGAGTCGGCCCTGGTGAACCCGGACAACCTGCTGGTGGCGGCCAACCACATCAAGTGCGCCGCCTTCGAGCTGCCCTTCCGCGAGGGAGAGGAGTTCGGTGGCTTCCAGTCGCTCCCGCAGATGCTGGAGTACCTCGAGGGGGAGAAGGTGCTACACCAGGTCGACAGCACCTACTACTGGATGAGCGAGCAGTACCCAGCCAACGAGATCTCGCTACGAACCGGCATGAGCGACAACTTCGTCATCATCGACACCACGGAGGGCAGCCGGGTATTGGGCGAGGTGGACCGCTTCAGCGCCCCCATGCTCATCCATGAGGACGCCATCTACATCCACGAGGGGCGCCAGTTCCACGTCGACCGGCTGGATTGGGAAGAGGGCAAGGCCTACGTTCGGGCGGTGGATGTGGACTACTACACCGACGCCGATCTGGCCGTGAACGTCAATGTCATAGACGTGTTCGAGGACGAGGACCGCGGTCGTACCCGGGCCGCCCACGGCGAGGTGCTGGTGGCGGCGCTGGCGACGGTCTTCAAGAAGATCAAGCTCTATACCCACGAGAACGTCGGCTGGGGGCAGATCCATCTGCCCGAACAGCAGATGCACACTTCGGCATACTGGTTCAGCCTACCCCAGGCCACCGTTGATGCCCTCATCGAGCGCAACCTGTGGCAGGTGCCGCTGTCGGACTACGGCGCCAACTGGAGCGCCCAGCGGCTGAAGGCTCGCGAGCGCGATGAGTTCCGCTGCCGGCACTGCGGGGCTCCGGAAGGCCCGCACCGTGAGCACGACGTGCACCACGTCCGCAGTCTGCGAGAGATGGGGTACGGCGCTGCCGGCGACTACGCTCAGGCAAACGCGCTGGACAACCTGGTGACGCTCTGTCGCGACTGCCATCTCAAGGCGGAGGCCTCGCAGATGACGCAGGGCGCCCTCACCGGGGTTGCCAACCTGGCTCGCCACGTAGCCGCCCTTTTCCTGATGTGCGACGTGCGGGATCTGGGGGTGTTCGCCGAGGTGCGATCGGTCTTCACCCGCGAGCCCACCCTCTTCATATACGATAGCGTCCCCGCCGGAATCGGGCTGAGCGAGCGGCTCTACCGGGGACAGGCACAGGTGTTGCAGGCAGCCATGGAGCAGGTGGAGGCTTGTTCCTGCGAGTACGGCTGCCCGGCCTGCATCGGCCCGGTGGGTGAGACCGACCGGGCGGCCAAGGCCAACACCTTAGCGCTGCTGAGATACCTAGCGGAGGCAGACAATTGATGAAAGCCCGTGTTCTGATTATCTCGGTTCTGGCCCTGGTTCTGGCGGCTTGCGGCGCTCAGACGGCCCAGAACGAGGGGGCGCCCACGCCGACCATGACTCCCCGGCCCACCTTCACGGCCACGGCCGTGCC
>JAAYAV010000096.1 GCA_012719195.1 Anaerolineae bacterium
GACTCGGTCAAGGTGATGATCGGCGGCGCGCCGGTGACCCAGCGCTACTCCGACGAGATCGGCGCCGACGGCTATGCGCCCGACGCCGCCTCCGCCGTGGACGTCGCCCGCAGGCTGGCCGGCAAGGGCTAAGGGCTCTACTACTGCAGCGCTCTTCCCCACCCCGGGCTAGTGTCCGGGGTGGGTGCCTATTCACCAGAAGTCGTCGTCGACGCGCCGCCTTAGGGCGGCCGCGACTGGTCTAGCGGCCCATCCCAAGGAGGCCCCATGAGGCTCAAAGATTGGCCTGCCTATCCCCACCAGGTGGACGCCTTGGTGCGCGCCTGGCAGCATGACTACCCCGATCAGCTACGCGTCCAGAGCCTGACGCAGTACACCCGCCACCGCGTCCATGCCCTCACCGTCACCGACTGGAGCACCGGCGAGTCGGGCAAGAAGGGTCTGATCTGCGCCGTGCCCCACGCCCACGAGCCGGCTGCGACCGTGGGCATCATGGACTTCCTGAGCGAGCTGCTCACCGGCCGGCACCTGGACCGCAGCGAGAGCCACCTGGACGCTCAGTCCATCCTGTCGCAGTGCCTGCTCACCTTCATTCCGGACGCCAACCCGGGCGGCCGGGCCCGCTCCCCGGAGCCTTTCTGGGATGGGCAGAAGCACGACAACGTCACCTTCCAGCGCGTCATGTTCGGCATCGACCTCGACACGGAATCGGTCTTCAAGCGGGTGGCCCGCTGGTCCCTGCTCGAGGACGTCCCCGCCCGCATCGGCGTCGCCTACGAGCAAGTGAGCGAGCACGAGTTCGTGGAACCCAACCGGGACGAAGGTTCGTCGCTGGTGCGACTGAGCCGGCAGATGAGCGGGCAGTACTGCTACGACTGCCAGGTCCATCTGCACCAGACGGAGTTCGACTGGACGGGGCAGAACGCCACCAACTGCATGGCCCTCCTGCCCACGCTGCAGGCCGAACTGCCCGAGTCGCTACAGCAGGCCAACCTCGCCCTCGCCGAGCGCATGATCGCCCTCTGGCGCGACCTTGGCGGCCATCCGCTGCCGGAGCCACGCCGCTTCGTGTACGGTGAGCCCCACCGCCAGTGGTTCGTCAATTCTTGGGGCGACGTGGAGCGGCGCATTCCCAGCGTCACCGTCGAGGTGCAGAACAACCATCGTAACACCTCGCCGCACCAGCAGATGGTGCTGTCCTCAGCCGGGATACGCGCCGCGGTGGAGTGGCTGATGGAGAGCGGCTGAACCGCAGCGTCCGTTCGCGCTTGCCAGCATTTCTCGTCGGCCCCATCATACGCGCACAGAGCTCGGCCCTGGCGGCCGGGCACCCCTCAGGAGGCACTAATGTCTGATAAGAAGATTGGCGTCGGCATCATCGGGCTCGGGCGGGCCGGCTGGGGCATCCACGCCCGCACGCTCCAGCAGCCCGCCGTCGCCGAGAAGTTCCGCGTCGTCGCCGTCACCGACCCCATCGTCTCCCGTATGGAAGAGGCCAAGCAGACCTTCGGCTGCCGCACCTACGACAGCATTGGCGCCCTTCTCAAGGACAAGGAGGTGGACCTGGTGGCCGTCGCCACCTTCAACAAGGACCACCCCGCCCACGCCATCGCCGCCATGAAGGCGGGCAAGCACGTCCTCTGCGAGAAGCCCATGGCCACCAACGTCGCCGAGGCGGACGAGATGATCTCCGTCCGCGACGAGACCAAGCGCGCACTCACCTTCAACCACTGCTCCCGCTACTCGCCCGACTTCATGACCGTCCAGGACGTACTACGCTCGGGCAAGCTGGGCGAGATCCTGCAGATCAAGGTCTACGGCGGCTCCTTCCGGCGCCGGTGGGACTGGCAGACGCTCAAGTCTCACGGCGGCGGCGAGATGCTCAACAACGCCTCCCACGCCACCGACGTCGCCCTGGCCCTCATGGAGACCCTGGGCGTCTCCACCGATCTCGAAGTCTTCGCCGACGTCCGCCGCACGCCGCTCTGCTTCGGCGATGCCGAGGACCACATCAAGCTCATGCTGCGCAGCAAGAGCGGCGGCCCCACCGCCGACATCGAGCTGAGCAACGCCGCCGCCGTCCATCAGGAGCACTACATCATCCAGGGCACCAGTGGCGGCTTGTGGGGCAACTCCCAGGAACTGCACTGGCGCTTCTTCAATCCGGCGATGCTTCCTCAGCGGACGGCCGACCCCGAGCCCACGCCCGACCGCAGCTACAACCGGGAGGATATTCCCTGGCAGGAAGGCCACTGGCAGCGGGGCAAGGAAGCAACCACCGGCTACGAGGGCATCTACTTCAACATGTACGATGCCATCACCACCGGCGC
>JAAYAV010000097.1 GCA_012719195.1 Anaerolineae bacterium
GCCAGCACCGTCACCACCACTGCCAGGCCGGGCATCAGCAGCCAGGGCGCCAGAGCCACCGAGCGCAGGTTCTGCGCCTCCTGCAGCAGCACCCCCCAGCTGATGGCGGGCGGCCGCAGCCCCAGCCCGAGGAAAGACAGCGACGTCTCCGAGAGGATCATGCTCGGAATGGACAGTGTCAGGGAGGCGATGATGTGGCTGAGGAACGAAGGCACCATGTGGCGGCCGATGATACGGGCCTCTCCCGCTCCCGCCAGCCGCGCCGCCATGATGAAGTCCTCGTTGCGCAGCGAAAGGAAGCGCCCGCGCACCACCCGCGCCAGCCCCGTCCAGCCGATCAGGCTGAGGATCACGGTGATGCCGAAGTAGATCTTCACCGGCGACCAGTGCGGCGGTAGGGCGGCGCTCAAGCCCATCCACAACGGGATGGTTGGTATAGCGCGCAGGAACTCAATGGACCGCTGCACGATGTTATCAATGGCACCGCCGTAGTAGCCGGAGATGCCGCCCAGAGCGATGCCGATGACGAAGCTGAGGGCGACACCGATGAGACCGATGGAGGTGGACAGGCGGGTGCCGTACACCAACCGCGAGTACTGGTCGCGCCCCAGGCGGTCGGTCCCGAGAAGGTACAGGGTGCTACCCTCGCCCTCCACTCCCATGAGATGCTTCGTTGACGGGAAGAGCCCCCACATGTTGTACGGCTCGCCATCGACGTTGAACTTGACGGGTAACTTGACTGTCGGGTCCTCCACGAACATCAGGCGTCGTGTCGCCGGGTCACGCTCGCCCTTCAGCTGGTACACGAACGGGCGCAGGCTGAAACCGTCCTCGTCCCAGAAGCGCAGGCGCTGCGGGGGAGCGTAGGCGAAAGCCTGATCGCGCGTCTCGGGGCCGTAGGTGGAGAGGAACTCGCAGAAAACGCCCACCATATAGATGAGGAAGACCACCACAACGCTGAACAGCGCCAGCTTGTGCTTCCGGAACCGCCACCACATCAGTTGCCACTGCGACGCGATGAAGATGTTCTCCTCGGCGGCATCGGCGCCGATCGCCTCGGGTTGACTAGGAGTAGCTTCGGTTTGGTTCAGGTCCGCCATCTCTAGTCCCCCTACATCTCGTACCGGATCCGAGGATCGACCCAGGCGAGCAGAATATCAGACAGGAGCGTGCCGATGATGGTAAGCACGCTCAGCAACATGATGAAGGCTCCCGCCAGATACATGTCCTGAGACTGAAGGGCGCTGAGCAACAGCGGCCCGTTCATGGGTATGCTCAGAACGACCGAGACGATGGTGGCTCCGGAGACAAGACCGGGCAGAGACCAGCCGATGGTGCTGATGAAGGGGTTGAATGCCACCCGCACTGGGTAGCGCCAGACGAGCCGTGCTTCCTTGAGCCCCTTGGCCCGTGCCGTGACCACATAGGGCTTGCGCAGCTCGTCGAGCAGGTTGGCGCGCATGGTACGGATCAAACCCGCCGTGCCGCTCAGACCCAGCACCACAATGGGCACCCACAGATGCTTGATGGTGTCCACCACCTTGGCAAACGACAGCGGCGCTGTCTGGAACTCCTGGGAGTTGAGGCCGGTGAGGTTGGTGCCAAAGTACTGGTAGCCGACCCATATGGCCACCAAGGCGATGAGGAAATCGGGCACGCCCAACCCGATGAAGCCCAGGAAGGTAGCGGCATAGTCTCCGGCGGAGTACTGGCGGGTGGCGGAGTAGATGCCGATGGGAATGGCCATGATCCAGGTGAAGATCATGGTGGCGAATGTCACCGCCGCCGTCAGTCCTAAGCGTCCCCAGATGAGAGATGCCACCGGGCGCTGCCACTGCAGCGACACCCCGAAGTCTCCTTGAAGCATGCGCCACATCCAGCGGAGGTAGCGAATGTAGGCCGGCTGATCGAGCCCGTACTGCTTGGCGAGGGCCGCCGCCTGATCCTCCTGCACCACCTGCCCGGCAGCCTGCAACTGCATGATGTAGGTGGTGAGGTAGTCCCCGGGCGGCAATTCCATGACTATGTAAGAGACCAAGGAGATGGCCAGCAGCATGGGAATCATCATCAGCAGACGGCGAGCGATGAACCGAAGCATCCTCCTCTCCTTTACCGACCCGGCCGGAGCCGAGCCGACCCTGGTGGTTCCCCGCCCCGCATTCCCAGCGCGGGACCGGCCCCTGAAGGCGAGGTTGTGCCTCTAGGCGGCCAACGGCTCCGACCGGTGCCGTGGTGCACTTCTGTGGGGCAGGTATAGCACCACCGCCGACTGTTAGGTGCGCTGTGTCGGTCGAGGTGAACCACATCTGCCCAAGCAGTGCTCCAGTCCGGAGCCAAACGGGCCTGGGCACCGCGGTGCGGTGCCCAGGACTGCCTATGGCGCGGTAGAGGCTCTACGCCTGCCGCATGAAGTACTGCGCCGGCACACAGTTGGCCGGAGTGTGGACCGAGTCCTCGTTGAGCACGTGACGCTCGGGCGTGCTGGTGGGCACATTGAAGAAGTTGTTCTTGGCCACCACGATGCCCTGCTCCAGCGGCGAACCACCGATGGTGCCGATGGTCCACAGGTTATTGGAGTTGAGCCAGAAGATCTCCTTGGCCAACGCGTCCTGAGCCGCCTGGTCCACCGTGACGGTGGCCTCGTCGAACAGCTCCAACACGCGGCGGAAGTCACCTTCCGGTTCCACGCCCTGCGTCCCGCCGGACTGGTACCAGATGCCAGATAGAGGTCCAACACGGCTGCTGCTGCTGAACGGCATAGTCCAGTACGGGTAGATAAGGACCTTGCCGTTGCCGCCCGTGTTCCAGACCGCGATCTGGTGCTCGCCGGCCGCCATCCTGGTGTAGTAAAGCGAACGCTCCTCGATGTTGACCACCGTCCTGATGCCGACCGCATTCAGGTGGTCGTTGCTGAGCTGGGCCGTGTCCACCCAGGGGCCGAACTGCTCCACCGCCGAGATGATGATGTCCAGCGGCTGGCCGTCGGGGGCAAGGCGGTAGCCGTCGCCATCGCGCTGGTCCAACCCCAGACCGTCAAGCAGCTCATTGGCCAGGTCGACATCGAACTCGGTGAACGGTGTCTCCATGCCCTCTTCGTAGTACTTGTTCCACTGCATGGGGGCCATCTGCCGCGGCTCACCGAAGCCAAGGAAGGCTGAGTTCCAGATCTCGTCGCGGTTCAGGGCGGTAGACATCGCCTGCCGGAACTCAACGGTGCGCAAGAGGTCGCCGATCACTATGTGGTGGTCGTCGGCACCTTCCTGCTGGCCGGCATTCATGTTGACCATAAGCCCGGCATCGGCGCCGCCGTCGCCCGGCCACTCGAACAGGTGGTAGCCGCCCTGCTCCTGCCCCTCGACGAGGAGCGGGTAGTTGAGCAGGTTGACGTGACGCTCCTGGCAATCCAGGTCGCCTGCAATGACGTTGAAGTTGAGCACTTCCGCGTTGGTGACGATATCGAACTGGATGCGGTCGATGTAAGGGAGCTGGTTACCCTCGGCGTCCACCCGGTAGTAGTACGGGTTGCGCTCGGCGACCAGAGGGTTCTGGTCCGGCAGAGTGGTGAACTGCCAGGCGCCGACTACCGGGCGCTCCGGGTTGTTGTACATGTTGTTGCGGTCGTTGAAGAGCTGGAACCACTGTTCGAAGCTCCTCTCCTTGGCCATACCTTCTAGTTCAGCCTGGTCCACGAAGTCCACGTGGAACTGCTCCAGGTAGTGACCGGGAACGCCGTGGAACATACCGGTGCCCAACCACTCCAGGAAGGTGCCGTAGGCCTGGGAGAACTTGAACTTGACGGTGTAGTCGTCCACCTTCTCGACGGTGCCGTACTCACCACCGACGCCGGTGCGCATCCAGGACGGCTTGGTCGGGGTGAGTTCCTCGTTGAGCATGACGTGCTCGTACCACCAGAGGACCGCGTCGGCGGTATAGGGGGTGCCGTCGGACCACTTCATACCCTCACGTAGGTAGATGGTGTACTCGGTACCGTCCTCGCTGATGTCCCAGCCCTTGGCAACCGACGGTACCAGGTTGCCGACGATATCGAAGTAGACCAGCCCCTCGGGGTTGAGGCGGCCCCAGAGCGACGTGTCGCCGGAGTTCAGGGCAGCGCGGTGCCAGGTTCCGCCGTACTCGCCAATCTCGTCCACCACTTCCTGCACTAGAGGCTCACTCGGCAAGCGCTCGTCAACCGGCGGCAGCGTACCGGCCGCCACCATCTCCGCCAGCATAGGAGCTTCCTTGTACTTGGAGGCGACCTCAGCCGGAGCGGCTGGAGCGGTGGTTGCAGCGGGTGCGGTGGTGGCCGCAGGAGCGGTGGTAGCGGCCGGTTCGGCCGGGGCGGTAGTCGCCGCCGGCTCGGCGGGTGCCGATGTGGCGGCGGGCGCTCCCCCGCCGCAGGCGGCCAAAGCGGCTGAGGACGCGGCCAGCGCGCTAATGGAAAGGAAGGTGCGGCGGTTCAGCTTGCTCGTGGACATGTCGTCCCTCCTGACGTGTGCCCGGGTGGGCTGGAGATCAGAACTGCGCCCGCGATGGAACGACATGTCGCACCGTCGATCACACCGCCTGCGAGTCCCCGACAGAGTCGAGAGAAGCGGATACCAGGCTGACAGCACAAAGTGTAGCCAGAAAAGAGGGCCACGTCAACGGGTGCGATCCATTTCCCGTCGCCGGTGGCGGTTCGCGGCGGCCAAGCCCGCTGCCACAGGCGGCGGAGGCGGTCCGAGCCCTGGCGGGGAGGAGACGCGGCCAGTCAGCAGTCATGGGGCGAGTCGGCACCGTGGGCTGGGCCACTGTACCGATCCGGAC
>JAAYAV010000511.1 GCA_012719195.1 Anaerolineae bacterium
CCCTCACCTACGCGGTGGTTGCCGGGCCGACCAGCGGCGCCCTCTCAGGCAGCGCGCCTGACCTCACCTACACGCCGAACGCCGACTTCCACGGCGCCGATTCCTTCACCTTCACGGTGAACGACGGCACCACTGACAGCGCCGCGGCTACCGTCTCCATCACGGTCGGCGACGCCAACGACGCGCCCGTGCTTGCTCCCGTCGCCGGCGGGACGTACGCCGAATTGAGCGCCATCGACTTCTCCGCCAGCGCCACCGATCCCGATGGCGATGCCCTCAGCTTCAGCTTGGTGAATGCACCGGCTGGGGCAGTGATCGATCCCGGTACCGGCGCCTTCTCCTGGACGCCCACCGAGGCTCAGGGACCCGGCAGCTATCCGTTCACCGTCAAGGTCTGTGACGACGGTGACCCCGAGCTCTGTGACGAAGTGGAGATCACCATCACCGTCACCGAAGTCAACGTGGCTCCCGTTCTGGCCGCCATCGGTGACAAGACCGCGAACGAGATGAGCAGTCTGGCCTTCACCGCCGCTGCCACCGACGCCGATCTACCGGCCAACTCGCTCACCTTCAGCCTAGAGGGCGCTCCCACCGGAGCGACGATCAATCCTGCCACTGGTGCCTTCTCATGGACTCCCACTGAGTCCCAGGGGCCGGGAACCTATCCGTTCAGCGTCAAGGTGTGCGACAACGGCGATCCGGCTCTCTGCGACAAGGAGGCAATCACCGTCACCGTCAACGAGGCCGGTCTGGCACCCACGGCCAACGCGCAATCCATCACTACCGCCGAGGACGTCCCGGTCTCCATCTCTCTTTCCGGCTCCGACCCCGACGGTGACACGCTCACCTTTGCCATCGTTACCCCGCCGGCCAACGGCGCCCTGAGCGGCAGTGCGCCGAACCTCACCTACACGCCGAGTGCCGACTTCAACGGTGCCGATTCCTTCACCTTCACCGTCAACGACGGCACCCTAGATAGCGAACCGGCCACCGTCTCCATCTCCGTCACGCCGGTCAACGACGCTCCGGTGGCCAAGCCAAAGTCAGTCGTCACTCAGCTGAACGCCTCGGTGCCGGTGGAACTCACCGGCAGCGACGTCGACGGTGACGCGCTTACATTCCAGATCCTCACCCAGCCGCTGCACGGGACGCTCAGCGGCACGGCGCCCGACCTGACCTACACGCCCGCCGGCGACTACACCGGGGCCGATTCCTTCACGTTCGCAGTGAGTGACGGCCAGGTGCAATCGAACCCGGCCACCGTCAACATCGTGGTGGAAGCCGGACAGGCGCCCGCGTTCAGGCTCTACCTACCGCTGGTGTCAAGGCAGTAGCGCGCGGTTACACAGTCGAAACCAAACAGGGGCAGCCCGATGGGCTGCCCCTCACTCGTATCTGCGCCACCAGAAGGTCCGTTGGGCCGATCCGATCCGGAGCCACCAGTAGGGCGGGTGGGACTCGAACCCACATGGCCTTGCGGCCAGCAGATTTTAAGTCTGCAGCGTATGCCGTTTCGCCACCGCCCCAAAGACACACGGGCCCACTGTATCACACAGCGGGCCCGAACCTCTACCTGAGGCGACGGCCGGATTTGAACCGGCGATGGGGGTTTTGCAGACCCCTGCCTTGCCACTTGGCGACGTCGCCCTACCAGTCGCCATTATAGCCCGGCTGCAGCCCGACGGGCAACCGACGGTCTAGTCCAGCACCACCACGCGGTCGCCCTCCCCCGGGCAATCAAGTGCCTCCGATTCGGCGCTCGGCGCAAGCGTGCCGCCGTCCTGCCAGACTCCCGCTGCGGGGTCGTACCAGCGCACCCGCCGCTTTCCGGTCAGTCCACCAGTCCGCAGGCGCACCTGGCCGCCGAGCGGCAGGTAGGCCAGCACGAGATCGCGCTCCGCCGTCGCCGAGACGGCCACGAAGGCCTCCGGCTGCGCCTCGCCCGGCTGCTCGGCCAGTAGTTCCGGTGCCGGCCGCAGCCGCCACCAGGGAAGCTCGTCTAGCAACCGCCGGAGGTGCAGCACGGACGTGGCGCCTGGGCTCTCCAGGGCCACGTGCCACGGCGGCGCCTCGCCACTGCTGGAGTGGTCCATCGGCACCCCCGCCTCCTCCATCCACGGCCAGATGCCATGGTGCCCATAGGTGACGCCGGCCGTCGGCGAGACCAGCAGGCTCCAGTACAACGCCCGCCGGACCTCGCGGTCGGTGAAGGGGCGACGCGAATGGTACGACACGTGGCCTTCGTAATTCGGCTCCAGGTTGATGACCGGATAAGCGGGGCCGGTATCCCAGTCCCGGGCCGGCGGACCCACCGTCAGCCAGCGCAGATGCTCCTCGCTGTCCCCGTGGCCGCTCTGGTAGCCGACGAAGTCGAACCAGGGCTCCCCCCGGAACTCGTCTCCCACCCACTGCACACCGGCCGGGTGCATTGTCACCGGCCAGTCGTGTCGATCCCCAAACACCGCTCGCCCGATTCGCCGCCACCGTTCGGCACCCGCGCCTCGATAGTCGCCGTCGCCGCCCAGTATCCAGGCCACCTGGTGGGCTCCATAGCGGGCCACCAAGTAGCGCGCCACCAGGATAGCATCCTCCTCGGACAGGCTGTAGCCCGGGTTCAGATCGCCCGAAGCCCGGATCGCCCAGAGCAGCACCGGGACCGCCAATAGTCCGGCCCGGTTGACCGCGGCCACCTTGTCGTCGAGCCTCTGATAGAACGCCGGGTTGATCAGCGCCTTCCCGTCCTCGACGGTGAAAGCTCGCTCGCCGCAGGCGTCCTCGGCGAAGGCTCGCCAGTGCGTGAGCACGAATTGCACGGCTGTGAACCCCTGCTCGCGCCTCCGGCGCAGGTAGCGCTCCCAGTCCTCCGGCCGAGCCTTGAGCACCCCGTTCCAGGCCGTGTCCGCCAACCAAAGGAAAGGCGTACCGTCGGCATGCTCCAGGTGTCGCCCACCCGCCGCCACTCCCACCGGTCCGTGGCGAACCAGGTCCAGGTCACTGGAGCTCGGAACGCACCGGAGCGTCCCATCTCGGCCGCCCAGGCCACCGTCGTCCGGGCCCAGACAGCGCGTCTCGAAACGCCACTCGCCTTCGGCATCAGGCGACAGGCGCGCCCGCCAGGTCCGGTCGCCGTCCCAGAAGGCGTCCACCTCGTGCCGCCGGTCGTCGGGACCCCGCCACGAGACGATCACCCGCTGCTCGGCCGGCGGGTTGTCGTAGGTCCGCTCAGCTTCCAGCCGCAGCTCCGCCACTTCGCCCAGACGAATCTCTTCCATTGCCCCTCCCTCATGCCGGCCCCGCCGGCCCACCAGGTAACCCTCCAGAAAGTGGTGAAAACACCACCAAACCCGTGCCGGTGTGCTTTCTGATAGCTAGCCGGCTTGACAAACCGTTCGCCACCTTGCTAGCATTCAAGAAGTGCGTTCATGCCTCGCCCGAGTGACGTATGCCTCTGTGCGCACTCACATCTGGCCTTCCAAGGTAGCAAGCAGCATGGCACTACTCGAGGTGAAGGACCTTACTACGCACTTCCACACCCAGGATGGCGTTGTTAAGGCAGTTAACGGCATCTCCTACGAGGTCAACGAGGGCGAGACCCTCGCCATCGTGGGAGAGAGCGGATGCGGCAAGAGCGTCGGCGTGCTCTCCATCATGCGCCTTATCCCGCAGCCGCCGGGAGACATCGTTCGCGGTCAGGTCCTCTTCGAGGGCCAGGACCTACTTAAGGTGCCGGAGCATGACCTGCGGGGCATCCGCGGGAACCGCATCTCCATGATCTTCCAGGACCCGATGACCTCACTGAACCCGGTGCTCACCGTGGGCAAGCAGGTCGGCGAGGCCCTCGAGGTCCACCAGGGCCTTAGCACTCACGAGGCTCGGGCTAAGACCGTCTCGCTGCTACAGATGGTCGGCATCCCCGAAGCCAGCGGGCGCCTGGATGATTACCCGCACCAGTTCTCCGGCGGTATGCGCCAGCGCGCCATGATCGCCATGGCTCTCTCGTGCGACCCGCAGTTGCTCATCGCCGACGAGCCCACCACTGCCCTCGACGTGACCATCCAGGCCCAGATCATCGAACTGGTCAAGCGGTTACGCGACGACCTGGGCATGGCCGTCATCTGGATCACCCACGACCTGGGAATCGTCGCCGGGCTCGCCGACCGGGTGATCGTGATGTACGCAGGCTATATCATCGAGTCTTCCCCGGTCAAGGAGTTATACGCCAACCCGCGCCATCCCTACACCGTGGGCCTGCTCCGCTCCGTGCCCCGGCTCGACGCCGTGCGTGCCCAGCGCCTCATACCCATCGAGGGCCTGCCGCCCGACCTCATCGGCCTGCCGGACGTGTGCCCCTTCGCCCCTCGGTGCGCGCATGTGATGGACAAGTGCTGGTCCGCCAACCCCCAGCTACGGTCAGTCGGCAGCGGCCATCAGGTTGCCTGCTGGGTAGACATCAACTCGGATGGCAGCCATGGCCTCTAGTACCGCCGAACAGAGCCTCGTCAGCATTCGCGACCTGAAGATGCACTTCCCCATCAACCGGGGGGTGATCGTGCAGCGGAAGGTCGGTGCCATCCGTGCCGTGGACGGCATCACCTTTGACATCAAGAAGGGTGAGACACTCGGCCTGGTGGGCGAGAGCGGCTGCGGCAAGTCAACCACCGGCCGCGCCATTCTGCAGCTCTACCGCCCCACTGCCGGTCAGGTCCTCTTCAACGGCGTCGACCTTACCAAGCTGAAGGGCGAGAGCCTGCGCCGGGTCCGGCGCAACATGCAGATAATCTTCCAGGACCCCTACGCCTCGCTCAACCCCCGCATGACGGTCGGCTCCATCGTCGCCGAGCCGCTCGAGGTCCACGGCCTCGCCAAGGGCAGGCGCGAGACCCAGGAACGAGTGCGCGAGCTGCTGTCGCTAGTGGGGCTGAACCCCTACTTCGCGTCTCGCTACCCGCACGAGTTCTCCGGCGGCCAGCGGCAACGCATCGGCGTCGCCCGCGCCCTGGCGGTCAACCCCGACTTCATCGTCTGCGACGAGCCGGTCTCCGCCCTGGACGTCTCCATTCAGGCACAGATCATCAACCTGCTGGAGGACCTCCAGGAGCAGCTCAGTCTCACCTACCTGTTCATCGCCCACGACCTCAGCGTCGTTCGGCACATCAGCGACCGAGTGGCCGTGATGTACCTGGGCAAGATCGTGGAGGTGGCGGCGCGCCTGGACCTCTACCAAGACCCGCGACACCCGTACACCAAGGCGCTGCTCTCGGCGGTTCCCATCCCCGATCCGGCGGTGGAAGCCAAGCGACAGCGCATCATCCTGGAGGGCGACGTTCCCAGCCCCGCCGACCCGCCGAAGGGGTGCCACTTCTGCACTCGATGCCCGGTAGTCATGGACATCTGCCGGCAGGAGGAGCCTCCTTTCGAGGATCTCGGCGGTGGGCACTGGGTCGCATGTTATCGCAGTCGTGAAGGGTAGACCCGCATGGTCCGGCCCGGATGCGGGGCCGAAGGAGGTCAGCCGGCGGACTTCAGCCGAGTCTCGGGAGACGCTTCCCAGCGGTGTTTTCGCGTTCGTTCCCATCATCTGGAGGCTTAGATGAGAACTAGGAGCAGATGGTTTGGCGCTCTAGCCATCCTGACCATACTGGCCGTCGTCCTGTCCGGGTGCGGCTCGGCCGCCACCCCGCAGGTGGTCAAGGAGACCGTCGAGGTCGTCAAGGAAGTCGAGAAGGTCGTCGAGCAGACTGTCGAAGTTGTGAAGGAAGTGGAGGTAGAGGTAGTTGTTACCGCCACTCCCGACCCGGCCGCTGCCGCTGCCGAGCCGGTCACCCTGGACTTCATCTTCGGCTCCGAGCCGCCCACCCTCGATCCGGCCCTGACTGAAGACACCACCTCCGTCTGGGTGGTGGAGCAGATGTTCCTCGCCCTCACCGACTACGACGATGATACACTGGAAGTGATCCCTGAGCTGGCCACCAGCTGGGACGTCTCCGAGGACGGCACCGTCTATACCTTCCACATGCGCGATGATGCCAAGTGGGTGCAGTTGGTAGGCGATGAAGTCGTCGAGCTCGGTCCGGTCACCGCTAATGATGTCGTCTATGGCATCCTGCGGACGCTTGACCCGACGACTGCCGCTCCGTACTCCTACGTGCCCACCACCGTGCTGGTCGGCGCCGAGGAGTTCGCTTTCGCCGATACCACCGCCCTATCCGCCGAGGAACTGCAGGCTCTACGCGATGGTGTCGGCGCCAAGGCCCTCGATGACTACACCGTCGAGTTCACCCTCAAGCAGCCGGCCGCTTACTTCCCGGCCATGACCAGCTTGTGGATCTTCCGTCCGCAGCCTCAGGCCACCATCGACGAGTTTGGCGATCGCTGGATCGAGCCCGGACTCATCGTCACCAACGGACCGTACCTGCTCCAGGAATGGGGCCATGGCAGCCACCTGAAGCTCATCAAGAACCCGCTCTGGTACGATGCGGACCAGGTCCAGATCGAAGTCCTCAACGCCCCCATCGTGGCCGAAGCCTCCACCGGTATGGCCATGTATGAGAACGGCGAGATCGACTTCGCCGGCGACCCGGGCTGGGGTCCTCCTCTGCCTGACATGGATCGTGTCAAGGCCGATCCCGTCCTCAGCACCGAGCTGGCTATCCTGCCTCGTCTGTGCACCTACTACTTCGGTTTCGTCAACACTAAGGCGCCCATGGACGACGAACTGGTGCGCAAGGCCTTCTCGTACGCCATCGACCGCCAGACCCTGATTGACACTCTCCTCAAGGGCGAACAGGTCCCGGCCAACTCCTTCACCTGCCCCGGAATCTTCGGCAACGTGGGTGGTGATCCTGAGGTCGGTCTGCTCTTCGACCCCGAGAAGGCGCGCCAGACTCTGGCCGACGCCGGCTATCCCAACGGCGAGGGCCTCCCGCCCATCACCCTCATGATCAACCAGTCCGAGGCTCACCTCCAGATCGCCCAGGCCATTCAGGCGATGTGGAAGGAAGTCCTGAACGTCGAGGTCATCCTCGAGCAGCAGGAATGGGCTGTCTATCTCGAGACGCTCAAGCCCGATTCTCCGGATGAGGACAAGCCGCACATCTTCCGTATGGGCTGGTGCGCCGACTATCTCGACGCCAACAACTGGCTCGCTGATGTGCTTCACAGCAACAGCACCTCCAACTACGTGAGATTCCTGAACCCTGAGTTCGACGCTCTCGTCGAGCAGGCCCAGGTTGAGTCCGATCCCGCCGTGCGTGCCGATCTTTACCGGCAGGCGGAGATCATCCTCAACAACGATGTGACGGCTATGGCGCCGATCTACTTCTACACTCGGATAGACCTCACCAAGCCGTATCTGAACCGCATTGTGAACCCGCTCAGCATGGACCACGTCTGGAAGTGGACCATTGACTGGGAGGCCAAGAAGGCCGCCACCGGCAGATAGTCGAGTACCTTCGAGGAGGGGCGCCTAGGCGCCCCTCCTCACCTGCCGACCGGGGGACTCGCTCCCCGTCGGCCGAGGTCCCGGAAGCCAGGCGCGTTCGTCCCCCCGCTTCCCGTCCCTCGAGCGACGGTGACTTTACGATCCCCGCCCTATCTCACTATCGGAGTGTCATCATATGGCCGCGTATGTAGTGCGCCGGCTCTTCTGGTCCATACCGGTGCTGGTGGCCCTGCTGCTGGCAGTCTTCCTGCTGATGCAGGCCATACCCGGCGGCCCCTTTGACTTCGCCGGCGAGCGCAGCCTGCCGGAGGCCGTCATCGCCAACCTGGAGCGCAGGTACGGTCTGGACAAGCCCCTTCACGAGCAGTTCGCGAACTACCTCAAGTCCATCGTCCTCGAGGGAGACCTGGGCCCCTCCTTCCGGCAGCGCAACCGCTCCGTCAACGACATCATCGGCGACAGCTTCCCGATCTCGGCTCAGTTGGGCATCCTGGCCATCGGTCTGGCCCTGCTGATCGGAATTCCGGCGGGGATCGTAGCCGCCCTCAACCACAACCGCCTGCCCGATTACGTCGCTTCCTTCCTCGCTATCCTGGGAGTATCCATCCCGGCCCTCGTGCTGGGGCCGGTGCTCTATTGGCTCTTCGCCCTCAAGCTAGGGTGGCTGCCAGTGGCCCTCTGGGGGGCGGAGAAGCCGTTCTTCCTCGGCTTCCTGCCCATGCCGACCGCCAAATTCATCCGGCACGCTATCCTGCCCACCGTCGCCTTGGGGACCGGCATGTCGGCCAGCATCGCTCGCCTAACCCGTGCTTCCCTGCTCCAGGTGATCCGCGAGGACTACATCCGCACCGCTCGGGCCAAAGGTCTGCGCGAGCGCGCCGTGGTCGTTCGCCACGCGCTCAAGAACAGCCTCATCCCCGTGGTAACCGTCCTTGGCCCCATGTTCGCCGCCGTGGTTACCGGCACGATCGTGATCGAGTCCGTGTTCGGCATCCCCGGCATGGGCAAGTACTTCGTCCAGGGCATAAGCAACCGCGACTACCCGGTTATCATGGGCGTTACCCTGATCTATGCCGTTATACTCGTGCTGTCCAATCTGCTGGTGGACATCACCTATGCCTGGCTCGACCCGCGCATCCGCTACTCGTAGAGACCTGAGGAGCAACAATGGCAGTGCAGCAGTTGGACGTCCAGCAGGTCTTCGCCGAGCGAGCGCAGCGTCGTCAGCGCAGCCCCTTTGCCGAGGCCTTTAGTCAGCTAATCCGTAACCGAGTCGCCGCCGCGGCCGGTGTCTTCATCATCCTACTCATCGTCATGGCCATCTCTGCCGATCTGATCGCGCCGTACGGCTTCGATGAGACTCACTTCGCCGACAACTACACCCTACCCGGAGATGCCTACCCGCTCGGGGCGGACTACCTCGGGCGCGACATCCTCAGCCGCACCATCTACGGCGCCCGCGTCTCCCTTTCGGTTGCCTTCATCGCCGCCGGCGTCAGCCTCTTCGTCGGACTCGTGTACGGCATCGTCGCCGGCTACGCCGGTGGCTGGGTCGACAACATCATGATGCGGGTAGTGGACTTCCTCTACGGCCTGCCGGTACTCATCGTCGTCATCCTGATGCAGGTCTACTTCAAGGCCGTCTCTCGTCGAGCCGAGATCACCGGGGTGCTGAAGACGCTGGTGGACATTGACAACAGCCTCGGCGGCCTCTTCTTCGTCTTTGTGGCACTGGGCTTGCTCAACTGGATCGGCATGGCGCGTATCGCGCGCGGTCAGGTGCTGTCCCTCAAGGAGCGGGAGTTCGTCGAGGCCGCCCGCGCCATCGGCGTGACCACGCCCCGCGTCCTCTTCCGGCACCTGCTGCCAAACATCCTGGGCCCGTGCATAGTCTCCGAGACGCTGGCCATCCCGGGGTACATCATGACGGAAGCCTTCCTTAGCTACATCGGCCTGGGGGCCAATCCCCCCACCCCGAGCTGGGGTATCATGATCAACGAGGGCTTCCAGGGCATTCGCTCCTATCCCCACATCATCCTCGTGCCCGCCGCCGCCCTCACCCTCACCGTCTTGGCCTTCAACTTCCTCGGCGACGGCCTCCGCGACGCTTTCGACCCGCGCATGCGCACCTGAGCCTCGTCAACTCACGATAGTGACACCCTGCGCCGGCCGGGACCCGCCCCGACCGGCGCTCGACTTCACCCGGCGGAACGCCGCCATCGGCCAACCCCGGAATGGCCGCCCTATTGCATTCATGTGCTATAATCCCGTCTGAGGACGATCACGGAGTCGGCGGGCGAGAGGCATGATCGCAGCTCTTACCGTGGCAACAGGTCATCGGTTCGGTGGGCGCTGTCCATCGAGGTCATGTAGGCTTCGTGAGGACGGTTCATGCGCGTACCATCGCTGACGCTCGGCCGCGACGGCCGGCGTAATCGAGCAGATCGCCCACAGTTGGTCGCCGCTCTCCCGGCAGGGCATCACCCTCGCCGGCTCCGCTTCGACGGCTGCATCGCCCCGACACTCCCGGCGAGACCCCGGTCCGTTCCCAATCGATCGCTGGCCGCCACCTACCCTAGCCTTGGGTGTTATTCCGCTCGAGAACCTCGTGCTCCCTGGCGCGTTATGACAGCATCAGCCGCCGCCACGACCCTCCAACGCAGCCCTGGTCGAACATCGACGCGGCGCACCGCTCACCCGCCCACCGGCTCGCAGGAGCCCAGCCTCCCCGAGCCCCACAACCCAGTCATAACCAAGGAGGTACAGCCCATGCGGGCGGCGCCGGACCGCCCTCCCCGGTACAGCTTCGCTTACTCCGCTTTCGTGGAATTGAGTATCGCCACTTCATCGGGAGCGCTCGTGCACCATAGTCCCGGTGCCGGCGGCTTCGCGCCCGGACGGGCTGACGGTGGGGAGCACCACTGCCACCCCACACCCCGGCATCCGCGGTCTTCTTGCAGTTAGACAGGAGTGTCGCATAGTGCTGCAGCTTACGGCCGACGAACATGAAGCGATCGTCCAGCGTCTGGAGAAGCGAGCCCAAGAACACGGCTGTCTCGCCTACGACGACGTTCTCCAGGCTCTCCCGGAGCTGGACGAGAGCGGTGAACAGGTTGACTGCATCTTCGCGGAGCTAGACCATCGCGGAATCCAGATATCCTACCAGAAGGCAGATCAGCGGGATGAGTGGCTGGCACGGCGGCTGCGCGCCCGCGTGCACACTGAGGAAGAAGAGGAACAAACCGCAAACCTAGACACGAGCGACGCCGTCAGCCTCTACCTGCGCGAGATCGGCCGCGTGCCGCTTCTCACGGCCGAGGAAGAGGTGGAGCTAGCCAAGCGCATGGAAGAGGGTCGCTTCGCCACCCGCCGTCTGCGCCGCGGCTGCCTGTCCGACGAAGAGATGTGCCAGTTGCAGGCGCTGTCCTTCCGCGGCAACCAGGCCGAGCAGCACCTCATCAAGGCAAACTCTCGCCTCGTCGTCAGCGTGGCCAAGAAGTACATGGGCCGGGGTGTGCCCTTCCTGGACCTCATCCAAGAGGGAAACATCGGCCTCATACGTGCCGTGGCCAAGTTCGACTACCGGCGCGGGTACAAGTTCAGCACCTACGCCACCTGGTGGATTCGGCAGGCAGTGACTCGAGCCATCGCCGACCAGGGCCGTACCATCAGAGTGCCGGTGCACATGTGCGAGCAGATCAACCGAGTCTCCCGCGCCTCCCGCAAACTCGTGCAGGACCTGGGGCGCGAACCCTCGACGGAGGAACTGGCCGCCGAGATGGAGATGCCCGCCAGCAAGGTGGAGCAGATCCTCAAGGTATCGCAGCGACCTCTCTCCCTCGAAACCCCGGTCGGTGAGGAAGAGGACAGCGCCCTGGGCGACTTCATTGAAGACGACGCCGCGCCCAGCCCCGTCGAGGCCGCCTCCGTGAGCCTACTGCAGGATCAGCTGGAAGACCTCTTCAACAGCCTCACCCCTCGCGAGGTCAAGATCCTCCAGCTGCGTTTCGGCCTCATCGACGGCTATACCTATACCCTCGAGGAAGTGGGCAGGCGCTTCGGCGTTACCCGAGAGCGCATCCGGCAGATCGAGGCTCAGGCACTTCTGCGGCTCAAGCATCCCCGCCGCTGCCGGCGGCTGCGGGATTATCTCGTCTAGCGCCGCCCTCACCTTTCAGACATGGCAAGCGGCGGGTCGCAGTGACCCGCCGCTTGCCTAGTTACGCCATCTTCGGCCGGATGTAGGCCGAGCCTAGACGTCCAGGTTCCGCACCTCCCGCGCGTGCGTCTGGATGAAGCGCCGCCGCGGCGCCACCGCCGCACCCATGAGCATGTCGAAGGTCAGATCGGCCGCCGCCGCGTCCTCGATGTTCACCTGCAGGACGGTACGCGTCTCCGGGTTCATGGTCGTCTCCCAGAGCTCATCCCAGTTCATCTCGCCCAAACCCTTGTAGCGCTGCACTCCGGTCACCTTCCCGTCGAGCTCCTTGAGCAGCTTCTCGTGCTCCTCCTCGCGGTAGGTGTAGAAGTACTTGTTTCCCTTGGTCGTCACCCGGTAGAGGGGCGGTTGCGCGATGTAGAGGTGGCCCTCCTCGATGATCGGCTGCATGTAGCGGAAGAAGAAGGTCATCAGAAGGGTACGGATGTGCGAACCGTCCACGTCGGCGTCGCACATGATGATGATGCGCCCATACCGAAGGCGAGACACGTCCAGGTTATCCCCGATGCCACAGCCCAGCGCCGTGATCAGGGCCCGAACCTCGTTGTTGTCCAGGATCCTGTCCAGCCGTGCCTTCTCCACGTTCAGGATCTTGCCACGGAGGGGCAGTATCGCCTGGAAGCGGCGGTCACGGCCCTGCTTGGCGGTACCGCCGGCCGAGTCGCCCTCAACGATGTACACCTCGGACAGGGCCGGGTCGCGCTCGGAGCAGTCCGCCAGCTTGCCGGGAAGAGACATGCTCTCCAGCGCGCTCTTGCGAATCACCAGGTCGCGTGCTTGCCGGGCCGCCAACCGTGCTCGTGCCGAGGTAAGGCACTTGTCGATGATGGCCTTGCCGTCGCGTGGATTCTCTTCCAGGTAAGTGGACATCGCCTCGGCCACAACCTGCTCGACCTGGCCTCGCACCTCGGCATTGCCCAGCTTCGCTTTCGTCTGGCTCTCAAACTGCGGGTCGGTGAGCTTCACGCTCACGATGGCCGTCAGCCCCTCGCGCACATCGTCACCGGTGAGGTTGCCCTCGGCATCCTTGAGGGCGTTGCTGCGGCGAGCGTAGTCGTTGAGCGTCCGCGTGACGGCCGAGCGTAGGCCGGTCAGATGCGTCCCGCCGTCAACCGTGTTGACGTTATTGGCGAAGGAATACACCATCTCGGAGTAGCCTGTGTTGTACTGCACCACGGCCTCGACCATGGTGCCGTTGACTTCCTTCTCCACGTAGATGGGCTCGTGCACGACCGCCCGGCTCCGATTGAGGTAGCGAACAAACGAGGACACACCGCCCTGGAAGTAGAACGTCACGTCTCGGTCTTCGCGCTCGTCCTGCAGCCGCAGCCGCAGGCCCCGGGTGAGGAAGGCCATCTCGCGGAATCGCTGAGTGAGCGCCTCGAAGCGGAAGTCGATCTCGGCGAAGATCTCTGGATCGGGCCGGAACCGCGTCTGGGTACCGGAACCCTCCGCCGGGCCGAGCTTCTTCACCGGCGTCACCGGCACGCCCCGCTCGTAGCGCTGCCGGTAGGCAACGCCGTCTACGGTGGAGGTAACCTCCATCCACTCGGACAGCGCGTTCACGGCGGACACACCCACCCCGTGCAGGCCCGAGGCGACCTTGTACCCGCCGCCGCCGAACTTGCCGCCGGCGTGTAGGATGGTGTGCACCACCTCCAGGGCCGACTTGCCCGTCTGCGGCTGAATGCCCACCGGGATGCCGCGCCCGTTGTCGGTCACGGTTACCGTGAGGTCTTTGGCGATGGAGACGGCTATGGTGTCACATTCGCCCGCGAGGGCCTCGTCCACCGAGTTGTCCACCACCTCGTAGATGAGATGGTGCAGCCCGCGGACGTCAGTCGAGCCAATGTACATCCCCGGTCGACGACGAACCGCCTGGAGGCCCTCCAGAACCTGAATCTGGTCCGCGCCATAGGCATGTCGCTCAGTTGTTGCCAAACTTACGACCTCCCCAATTCAGAAACCTTAGCCAGCAGCGCCTCATAGCGGCCACGGTAGAATACGAGGCTCGCCGCCACCAGTCCGCTGCCTACAAACGTGTTGCCGGCCACCGCGACTAGCGCTCCCAGAGGAAGCACTGACGCCACCCAGTGCCACACCACTGTGAAACCGGCCGCCAATACGTTCAGCAGGATGATCAAACCCAACACCGACCAGAAATTGGTCCGAACTACCATCACACTGTTCAAGATCGATCGCTGCAGGCCGATCTCCTGCAGCACCATCGCGTCCACCACGAAGAACAGGTAGAAGAGGGCCCATAGCCCCGCCCACACCGCCAGCAACCCCACCAAGGTGGTGACCAGGCTGGCTAGTGTTGGGCTGATCAGCATCAGTAACGACATGAACAGGCTGAGCGGCACTCCCAGAAGCACCAACAGTGCAACCAGCGCCAGCACGGCGGAGAGAAGCCTCACCGTGTTCCGGCCCGCCCGGCGCAACGCCTCCGGTAGCGTCGGGCGCTGTCCCTGCACCGCCACCGCCACCGCCGTTAGGTAGCCCGCTCCCACGGCAAGCCCAGCCAGCGCCAGAATGAGTGCCAGCGCCACCGCTGCGCGCGCACTGTCCACCTCTACCCCGGCGAACGGCCGCCACAGGCCCTCAGGAATGCCGGAGGCCAGGAAACTCGGTATCCCCACGATGCTATTAGCCAGCAAGGCAAGCAGGTTGGAGTCTCGGCCCATGGATACCAGCAGATCGCTGGCTGCCTGAACCGACTCGGCGTTCTCCGC
>JAAYAV010000512.1 GCA_012719195.1 Anaerolineae bacterium
CCCCCTCTCTACCCTATATCAGCTTGGGGAAAAGGCGCTCGTCGAAGCCGACGTAGGCGCTGTTGTTGGCAATGCTCAGGCGCACGGCCTCGTTGACGGCCGTGCCGATGAGGGCCTGCTCCGGCAGAGGACGTGTCTTCGCCCACTCGGCGATCATCTCTCGCCGCCGCGCCAGCCGCGCCTCGCCCGTCAGCCCGTCCGTGGCCGCGCACAGCTCTCCGATGTCGTTCAGGCCCTGCACAATGCTCTCGTAGCCGTAGCCGACCCAGTCCACCTCGCCGGGATGCTCCCATGAATCGTAGGCTTTGAAGAAGTTCGGATTGTAGTCCTCGTAGCCGTTCTGCTCGGTGGCGAAGTGCAGGTTGCGCGCCTTGTGGTCGGCCCAGTACTCGCCCTCGGTGCCCAGCACCTGCATGCCCTGGTTGGTGAGGGCGCTGTTCTTCTGCGTGTTCACCCAGGCCGTCTGCACCCAGAGAACGGAACCGTCTTCCCATTCGATGGTGGCCTGCACGGCGTCGAAGGCATCGCTATCGTGCTGCGGAAGGAACTTCTTCTGCCCGAAGGCCACCAGCCGCTTGGGCTTCAGGCCGGTGACGAAGTAGTAGACGTCCACGTAGTGCACGCCCACGTACTCGAAGGGGGAGCTGTTGTGGGCCCAGAGGCGGAAGTGCTCCAGCGGGATCTCACGCCGCTCCTCTATCCAGGCGTGGCCGTGGAGCATCTGGCCCAGGTAGCCCTCGCGGTAGCGGTGCCGGAGGGCGCGCACCGCCCGGTCGTGCCGCTTGTGGTAATCGGTGTAGACGTAGGCGCCCGCCTTATCAGCCGCCTCGCGGATCTTCCAGGCTTCATCCACCTTCAGGCAGAGTGGCTTCTCCACTACCACGTCGAACCCCGCCTCGATGGCGGCCATGATCATGGGAGTGTGCAGGTGGTCGGGCGTAGCGACGATGACAGCGCCGGGGCGAGGAAGCGACTCGAGCGCCTCTCGGAAGCAGTCGGGGCGGCTCTCGTCCAGGGGAGTACAGGTGGGGTCAGGAAAGGCGCGGAACTGGCGGTCCGGGAAGCACTCGCGCAGGTGCTGCAGGGTGTTGGCGCGCCGGCTGGCCACGAGGACCTCGCCCACGCGGCCATCACGTTGTTCCTGGAACACGGTGGGCAGAACCACCTCCTCCGAGATCATCCCTCCGCCGATCAGTAGGACGTTGAGCTTGGTACTTGTCTGGGCCATCGTTCCTCCTTGCGCCGTCTGCGATGCCGATGCCGCGGAAAGTGCCTCGCCCGCCTGCCCTGGCTCGGTGCCTTAAAGACAAAGCGGGCCGACCGTAGGTCGCCCCGTCGCTTTCCGACACCTCGTTGTCCCGGGCCGAGTACTGAACGCCACTTGTCCGGCACCCCTGCCCGTGCGCCCTCGGATGAGCGCCGCCAGTATACGAGGCCTCGCCGTCGTCCGGCAAATCCCTCCTCGAGAAGTCACTTGCACCAAGCCTAGCGATATGTTATCCTATGTTGGTGATTCGTGTATAGCACTGATCATAGGGCAGTATCGTTTCCGTCGAGTGGGTTGGGCGCAGGCCCTGCCGGCAGGCACGGAGCGGCTGCCTAACCGCATTCGACGAGAGAATGTGTCAAGAGCGATGACGCTCATTGCGGCAGTGCAGGTAGCGAGCCTGACGCCAGTCAGGCCCTCCCTGCGCCAGTCTATCTGCCGTACCCAGGGACTACCCCCACGCATCTAGTCGGGGGTGCCCGGCGCGCAAGGCTGCGCTTGCGCCATCAGCATCCCATTGACGGCCTCAACCTGGAGACCCCTCGTCACGCATCCGCCGGCGGACTGCGCCCAGTTGCCCGTCCGTACTGCGTTGACGCGACGTCCGGATGCCAGCCCGCCCCTCCATGGGACCGTCCAAGCGAATTAGGAGATTGCCATGAACGTCTGTATGACTCACTACGCCTTCTACCCCACCACGGGCGGCGTTGAGACGCATCTGCTGGACCTCTGTGCCGAGTTGGTGAATCAGGGTCACGAAGTCCATGCCCTAGTGGGCTCCATGGCCGGCGAACCGGCGGAGAGTAAGGTCGAGGGCATCCACGTGCACCGCCGTGACTGGATGAACCCCGAGATCATGCGGGATCGCAAGCGTAAGCTGGGAGTGGCCGCCGACAAGGTCGTGCCCGACATGCAGGAAGAGGTTAGGCGCGAGTACGAGTCGTTCATCGATGAACACGGCATTGATGTGGTGCACGCGCACAACTTCCACCACTTCCTGCCCGAGTACGGCCTCGCCCTCACCGACATTCGCCGAGCACAGGGAACCCCGACCTTCCTTACCATTCACGAGATGTGGGGCGAGTTCCTGGTTCAGCATCTGCTCGAGAACACCGAGTGGGACGGCATCATAGCCGTGGGCCAGCACGTCTACGGCGACGTCATCGCCCAGGTGCCCGACCTCAAGAACCTGCACGTGGTGCTGCACGGCGTCAATACCGACATGTTCCGCCCGGACGGCACTGGCAGTTCGTTGAAGAAGGAACTGGGTCTGGAGGGCAAGCGCGTGATCCTGCACCCGGCCCGCCTGTTGCCCTGGAAGGGCGTGCATACCACGGTAGAGGCCTTCCGCATGATCGCCCATCGCTACCCGGACGTGAGCGTGGTGATCACCGACACCAGCGAGATCCTGGATTGGGTCCATGAGTTGCAGGGTTACCGCGACCAGATCTTCTCCATGGTGGAGGACAACGACCTCGGTGATCAGGTGGTGATGCGCGACTTCGACTTCGCTAAGGAACTCCCGCAGGCCTACGCCATGGCCGACATCGTAGTCTACCCCACCAGCGGCGAGGAGCCGTTTGGGCTGGTGCCTCTGGAGGCCATGTCGTCCGGCACGCCGGTGGTGGTGAGCCGAAGCGGCGGACTAGTGGAGTCGGTGGTGGACGGCGTGACCGGCTTCGTCATACCCAAGGAAGACGACAACGCACTGGCGGACCGCCTCTCGGCGCTTCTTGGGCATCGCCACCTCGCCGAGCGAATGGGCCAGGCGGGACGAGGTCACGTGTTGGAGCACTTCACTCGAACGAGGATGACGAAGGAAGTGGAGAAGCTGTACCGGCAGGCAGACAGGCGCCGCAACGCTCAGGCCGCCTGATCCAATCCGGCCGGCACGAGAGGGGACGGGCAATCCGTCCCCTCTCGTGCGTCTGCTTGTCCGTTTGCCGGCGGCGCGACGCTGAGCCGCGCCCCGTCCCTAGCCGAACCGTCCGGTGACGTAGTCCTCCGTCCGCTTGTCGCGCGGACGGGTGAACAGGCGCACCCCGGGCGACGTCTCGATCAGCTCGCCCATGAGCAGGAAGGCGGCATGGTCGGCCACGCGCGCCGCCTGCTGCACACTGTGCGGCACCATGATGATGGCGTACTCCTGCTTGAGCGTCAGCAGCGACTCCTCCACCTTAGCCGTGCTGATGGGGTCCAGCCCGGAGGTCGGCTCGTCCAGCAGAATCACCTCCGGCTCCAGCGCCAGCACCCGGGCCAGGCAGACGCGCTGCTGTTGGCCGCCCGACAAGGCCAGGGCCGGGGTATGCAGCCGGTCGGCCACCTCGTCCCAGATAGCCGCCTGCCGGAGGGAGCGCTCTGCCAGCTCCTCCAACGGCTTGCCCCGCACCCCCTGTAGCCGCGGCCCATAGGTCACGTTCTCGAAGATGGTCATGGGCAAGGGCAGCGGCAGAGCGAACACCATGCCCACCCGCCGCCGGAGGGCCGGGACATCCGTGCCGGAAGCGTAGATATCCAGACCGTCGATCAGGATCTGACCGCGCCGGTGGGTTCCGTCCACTGTGTCGTTCAGGCGGTTGATCAGCCGGAGCAGCGTCGTCTTGCCGCCGCCGGCGGGCCCGAATAGCGCCGTCACCGCCCGCGGGGGAATCTCCAGGCTGACGTTGTTGAGGGCCGTGTGCTCCCCGTAACGGTAGGTGAGGTTCTGGATCTCGATCTTGGGCTGATCCGCCATCAGCGGGCCGCCTGCCGCTTCATGGCCCGCAGGAGCAGGCGGTTGATAATGACGTTGGTGAAGAGGATGGTCACCAGCAGCACCGCCCCGGTGGCCCAGGCGTTGGAGTCGGAGATGCCCTCGCGCGCCAGCACGTAGAAGTGCACCGCCATGCTGCGCGCCGGGGAGAATAGGCTGGTGGGCATGTGCAGGGCGGCGCCCGCGGTGAGGATGACCGCCGCCGTCTCGCCCACCGTCCGGCCCAGGCCCAACACTACGCCGGTGGCGATGCCGGGAAGGGCGGCCGGCAACACCACCGTGGTGACCATCTGCCAGCGGCTGGCCCCTAGGGAGTAGCTCACCTCCCGGTACGCCTTGGGCACCGTGAGGATGGCCTCCTCCGAGGTGCGCACGATGGTGGGCAGGATCATCACCGCCAACGTGAGAGCACCGGAGAGCAGCGACCAGCCGAAGCCGAGGTAGATGACGAAGAAGACGAACCCGAAGAGGCCGAAGATGATGGAAGGCACCCCGGCTAGGGCCTCGGTGCCGAAGCGGATGATGCGAGTCAGCGTGCCCTCGCGGGTGTATTCGGTCAGGTAGATGGCCGTTGCCACTCCCACCGGGAAGGCGATGAGCACCGACAGGAAGGAGAGGGCGACCGTGCTCACGATCATGGGCCCGATGCCGCCCGTGCGCCCCATGCTGGTCGGCGTACCGGTCAGGAACTCCCAGCTGACGTGGGGAAGCCCCTGCCAGAGGACGTAGACGATGATGAATACGAGGATGGCCAGTGTGCCCAGGGCGGCCAGCCAGACGAACCCTCCGGCCAGGACATTGGTGTTCCGGGCGTTCAGCCCGCCCAACCGGCGACGCGTCGGTTTGCCCTCGCTCCGGCGCTCCTCAGGCACGGATCGTCCTCCGGCGGAAGGCGCTCGCCACCAGGTTGAGCAGCATGATGAAGGCGAACAGCACGATACCGGTGGCGAAGAGGGCCTGCCGGTGTGCCCCGCTGGCGTAGGCCATCTCCAGGCCGATGTTGCTGGTGAGGGTGGTGGCCGCCTCCAGCGGCGACGAAGGCAGCTGGAGCGAGTTGCCGACCACCATGATGACGGCCATGGTCTCGCCCACGGCCCGACCCATGCCCAGCACGATGCTCGCCACAATGCCCGACTTAGCCGCCGGCAGCACCACCCGCCAGAGCGACTGCCAGTGCGTCGCCCCCAGCGCCAGGGCGCCGTC
>JAAYAV010000513.1 GCA_012719195.1 Anaerolineae bacterium
ACGGGCGAGATACAGGGCGAGCTCGAGGAGAGCCGCTATGTCATCCGCCACATCGATCCGCGCCCGGGCCACGAGTACAGTGAGGAAGTGGTAGATCTGAACGTCTCGGGCGACGTGCACGGGGCGTTCGGCGGCCATGCCGGTGGCGACCTGCGGCTGGCGGCGGACTTCGTGCGTTTCGCGAGGGAGGAGGAGGTGTCCATATCCTGTACCTCCATAGAGGACTCGATCCGCGGGCACCTGCTCGGCTTCCGGGCCGACCGGTCCATGGACGAGGGACGGGTGATGGACATCCCCCGCGAAGGTTAGCGCGGGCGGACGGCTCCGCTAGACCTGGGCCGGCGAGTCCTGCGAGTCGGACTCGGCGACCTCGGCATCGAGGCGAGGCAGGCGGTCGTAGCGGACGGCATAGGCATTGGACGAGGGGCGGATTCCCGCCCCTCGTTTGTCGGAATAGACCTGGGTGAACTCGGCGCCGTAGAGGAAGACCTGCATGGAGTAGTACACCCAGAGGAGAATGACGACGATCGAACCGGCGGCGCCGTAGACAGAGGCGGCCGAACTGCGCGCCAGGTAGAGGGAGATGGCGAACTGACCGAAGGTGAAAAGAATCGAGGTCACCGCCGCTCCCACCAGGGCGTCTTTCCAGGCCATCACCACGTCGGGAATGATCTTGAACATGACTGCGAACACGGCCGTGGTGATCAGGAAGGATAGCAGGTAATTGCCGACCGAGAGCGCCCACTCGTTGGCGGGGAGGAAGTAGACGGAGTAGCGGATCGCCGCCGCCAGTCCGGTGTTCAGGGCGAGCGACACTATGATCAGTAGGCCAATGCTGAGCGCGGTGGCCAGGTAGAACAGGCGCTCGCCGATGGTGCCAAGGAGCGAATGTACCAGGCCCGAGCGTGGGTGGCGCCTTACGCCCCAGATGTCGTTGAGGGCGGCCCGCAAGGCCCCTACCACGTTGGAGGCGCCGAAGAACGAGACCAGCAGGGCCAGGGCCGGGGGAAGTGCGCCGGAGCGGCCGATGGCCTCGGACGTCCCCGTCAACACGGCAGCCACGAACTCGGCCGCCTCCAGCCCCAGCACGGCGCGAACCTCGCCGATCACGGCGGCGCGCACCGACTCGCCCTCGAGCACCCAGCCGGCGATGGTCATGCCAACGATCAAGAGTGGGGCGGCAGCGAAGGTGATGGAGAAGGAGAGCGCGGCGGCGATGCGGCTGGCGCGATCGGCGCTCCAGCGACTGTAGCTATCGGCCAGCAGGTGCCAAGCCTCTCCGGCGCTCACGACTAACAACCTCCCTGACTCGGCACCGGGTATGGACCCCGGCCTACTTGCTTGGCGGTGGCTCCAGCAGGTTCTCGCCTTCTTCGGGCGATCGCGAGCGATCGGCCTGAGCCTTGATTCCCTGGGCGTCGCTGCGCAGCCCGCCTTCAGCGGCAGTGGAGATAGCGGTAGACTCCTCCGTGGCCAGAGACTCCTCCGCGTGACGCTGCTCGGA
>JAAYAV010000514.1 GCA_012719195.1 Anaerolineae bacterium
AGACAGCCAACGAAAGACGAATTGGCGAGCGACCATGGCGGCGAACCCTCCCCTGAAGCGGTACGCGATGTGCGGCGGAGTGTCCGGTCCCTATGGGCTTGCGGGCGCGGCACTGTTCGGTTGGCTGGCTTCCTCCTTGCCGGAAGGCTGTCCGATCGGCACACCTACGCGACGCTGCTGCTGTTCACCGCTACCGAGCGAGCGGCCAGATCGCCGTCCCCAGCCGCCAACGGTTCGGCAGCGCCCCGGCCCGACGGTAGCCGCCGAGGGCAACCGGACCAGCGCAAGGCGCTATCGGACGACGCCATCACTCAGGGAGCGGGCCGAGTCACTGATCGCATTGTTTGCGCCTGTCATCATCGGCCGTTCCTGCTATTGTGTCAACGCAAGCAGGCCCACGAGCTGACAAGTGACGCTGCTCGGAGCCATGCCGGATGCCGAGTGTTGCGTCTGCCTCACTCCAGCATGATTGGGCTCTCGTCTAGCGGGAGCGGGACCTGGCGGTGCCCAGGGTTGGCGAGGGAGGGGGTGACAACCGGCTGGCAGAGTCCGACGGTAGCGTCGAGCGGAGCCGCGGCAATCCCGTGCGCGCACCTTGGCAAAGTGGCGCCCTACGCCGGCGTACCCGCTTTCGGCGTGAACCGAGTGTGGAGTCTGCGCCGCCCGCTTTTCCTCTGAAGTGGACGCAATCGGGGCTGCCCGGCACGCCGAGGCCCAGTGCGAGGGGTGGCGTCTCTACTCTAGGTCCACCAGGCCGTGGCGGAGGCCGAAGACGACGGCCTGCGTGCGGTCGGAGACGCCCATCTTGCGGAAGATCTCGCTGGCGTAGTTGCGGACCGTGCCCTCGGAAAGGTAGAGCTGGCGGGCGATGTCGGCGTTGGTGAAGCCCTGCGTCATGAGCTGCAACACCTCGCGTTCCCTCTCGCTGAGGACCACGCGCTGCTCGGGCCGCCGGGGCGGAGCGGACCGGGCCACGCTGTCCAGCAGCTTGCCGGTGACGCCTGGATCGACATAAGTGCGCCCTGCCATGGTGCCGTGTATGGCCTCCAGCAGCTGCGCCGGCGGAGTGTCCTTCAGTAGGTAGCCGGCCGCACCGGCGCGGACAGCATCCATGACCCAGTGGTCGTCGTCGTAGGTAGTGAGAACCAGAACCCGAACGCCGGGATGATCCTCGGCGATACGGCGAGTGGCAACCACGCCGTTCATGATGGGCATCTTGAGGTCCATCAGTACCAGGTCAACTGGGCGTGCGGCCAGAAGCTCCAGGGCCTGCAGACCGTCGCTAGCCGTGCCCACCACCTCTATCTGCGGGTCCGACTGCAGTATCCGCCGGAGACCCTCGCAGACTATGGCCTGGTCGTCACAGATCAGAACTCGAATCATCTCGCGTCCTCAGGGTGAGAGTGACCGACGTACCCTGCTGGGGCACGGTCTGCACCTCCAGGCGGCCGCCCACCATCTTGGCCCTCTCCTCCATGCCCCGTATGCCGTAGCGATCTTCTCCCTCGGCTCCGGCCGAACTGAAGCCGAGACCGTCGTCGCTCACCGTCAACCGGAGAAGGCTGTGGTCCAGCCCGAGCGAGACGCCGACCCTAGTGGCCCGAGCGTGGTGGACGACGTTCTCCAGTGCCTCCTGGGCGATTCGGTAGACGCACTGGTCGACATCGGGCGTCAGTTCCAGTGGTTCATTGGGCAGATCGAGGTGCAGGGACAGGCCGGCGCGCGCGGCGGCGTCCTGGGCCAGGTTCTGAACGGCCATGCGCAGCCCGAGGTCCTCAAGGGCCTGAGAGCGGAGCGCTTTGAGGGCGCGTCGCGTATCCGTCAGCCCGCCCCGGGTGTTCTCCAGCGAGCGGTCGAGCATCCGTCGTACCTCGGCCATGTCTTCGGGCACCATCAGGCGCAGAGCTTCCAGGTTTACCGCCAGTCCGGCCAGTGTATGCGCCAGGGTGTCGTGTAGCTCGCGCGCCAGGCGGTTGCGCTCCTGGCTCACGGCTAAGTCCTCCAGGGTGGCGGCGTGCCGACTCAGCTGCACGTTGGCGTGCATGAGGATGCGGCGCTGGGCGCGCTGGGTGTCCATGAGCTGAGAGACGATGTGCCCGACGATACCGAAGGCGAAGGCCCGCAGCAGCGCAGAGGCGAAGACGGGTAGTGTCTCCAGGCTCACCGAGCCTACCAGCCGCAGGATGAGAAGCACATCCACCAGGGCGGCCCCTACGGTGAAGCCGATCACACCGGTGAAGCTGTACTGCCAGGCGATAAGCACCAGGGGGATGAAGAGCACCGGGAAGACGCTCCACAGGCCCACGTCGGCGGGGGACGACACGGGAGCGCCGGTTCCTCCCGCCGCAGCGAGCCCGCTCACCGTGGGGGCGACGGTGGCGATGGCCAGAGCGATCGGAAGGTAGAAGCGCTTCAGGCGGCGCTCGAGCCAGGGCCAGGAGAGGTAAGCGGCCAGGAAGAGGTAGGCGAGCATGCTGATCTGCGCCCGTGCCTGCCGCAGGTTGATGATCTCGCCCGTCTCGGCCGAGGTGTACACCGTGTTGGCGGCGAAGTACACCGCCGCCACCACGGCGAAGTAGCGGAAGACGCGCACCAGCCCGGGCTCGATCGGTCTACCCATGCGGTCATCATAGCACGGTTC
>JAAYAV010000010.1 GCA_012719195.1 Anaerolineae bacterium
CACTGTCCCCGAACAGGGAGTCGGCGCCGTCTCCGCCCCAGATAGTATCCGCTCCGGCCCCTCCCCGGATGCTGTCGGCTCCCGTGTCGCCCCAGAGAGTGTCGGCGCCGTCACCGCCGAACAGGCTGTCGTCGCCTGCCTGACCGTTGACCGCATCGTCGCCGCCCTGGCCGTAGGCGGTATCGTTGCCGTCGCCGCCCCAGATGGTGTCGCTTTCGCCAATCGTCTCGTCGACCACAGCGAACTCGCGCCGACCATCGACCCGGGTCCAGCTGGCTTCGTCGCCGAACAGGTAGTCGTCTCCACCGTCGCCGTAGACCTCGTCCACGCCGCGGCCACCAGAGACAGCGTCATTGCCGTCGCCGCCGTGCAGCCGGTCTGCGCCCCCGCGCCCAAAGATGTCATCGTCGCCGATGCCACCGTAGAGCACGTCGTCACCCTGGTCGGCGTCGGCGTCATCCCCCTCCAGAGTATCGTTGCCGGCGCTGCCGTAGCAGTAGTCATTCCCGGGCCCGCCGGACAGGGAGTCGCTCCCGCCACCACCCACCAGGATGTCGTCTCCGCCACCGCCGCTGAGCTGGTCGTCGCCGTCATCGGCGCTGCCGGTGTAGGCAGCGCACAAGGCTTCGTCGCTACAATCCACCCACCCATCGCCGAACAGTGTGTCATTGCCGAAGTGCCCGCTGAGCTGGTCGGATCCCGGTCCACCGATCAGAGTGTCGGCCAGGTCCATCGTAGCCGGATCTTCGGCGTACTCCGCACCCGGCCCGCCGTCCAGGGAATCGTCTCCCCAGCCGCCGTCAAGGTGGTCGCTTCCCGGCCCGCCGTTGATGTTGTCGTTACCGGCCTCACCGTACAGGTAGTCGTTGCCGAAGCCGCCGTCGAGCACGTCGTCGCCATCGCCACCGTACAGGGTATCATCGCCCTCCGCACCCACCAGACGGTCGTTGCCCGGGCCGCCGGCGAGCTGGTCGTTGCCCTGCCCGCCGGTGATGGAGTCCTTGCCTGCGCCACCGTCCGCATGAATGGCCCTGGTGAACGGCACCGGAGTCCGAGTCTGCGGATCGATCCCGGCGAGGAAGGACATGGAGTCGTCGCCGCTACCACCCTCTGCGAGCACGACTCCGGTAACGCCTCCGTACTCCTCGTAAGTGTCGAAGGCAGCGACCGAGAACCGCGTACCGGCACTGTCTAGCTGACGAACCACGAAGCGCTCGTCGATCTCGTCCTTGAAGATCCCGCGGCTTCCGGCGTATGGGCCCATGTGCAAGCGCAGGTTACCGTCCACCACCGACGCCAGGTTAGGGATCGGTGGTGCGCACTGGTAGCTGAAGGAGAACAGCACCCAGCGAGGGAACGGTTCCCAGTTGAACCGCTTCTTGAACAGGAAGAAGTTGATCTCGAAGAAGAGGCGCAGGAAGGCCTCCACGCGACCGGAAATGGTGAACAGGCAGATGGGGTTGTGGAGGTTCTCGCGCACGGCGGCGATGCGCAACTTGCCGTTCTCGGCAATGTCGTTGCGCAGGTCGAAGTTGACCACGCCGTAGATGCCGCCCTCCACGCCCACGGCAATGAACACCAGGTCAACGGCCGCGCCGGCCGTCACCTCCATGGTCAGCTGGAACTCCGGCACGTCTACGCCATCCGCGTCGAGGTCGTCGATGAAGATGCCGTCGAGCAGATTCTCCAGCCGGTATTCGGACGGATCCACCGCCCCGGTCAGGAGCGGACCGAAGCCGCGGGTGTCATAGCCCATAGCGAAGCGCCCGCGGATGGTCGCCGAGCCGCCGATGAGCAGGGCCACCGGCACCGGCCCGGCCTGGATGCGGAAGCGGTAGTAGAAGCCTACTGTGGCCGCCACCGTGCCGAAGTCCAGCCGCACCAGCGTGACATCTTGCCCTAGCAGCGCATAGAAGATCTGAGACGAGTCTTCCAGGAAGGGGAAGCTGATGCCCGGCGGCGTCTCGAAACCGGCATTGGCGATCACCTTGCGGTTCGATAGCAGCCGCTTGCCGGCGCGGCTGTTCTTCACCATCCGCGCGGCGTTCTGGGTGCGCTGGGCCCGCTGTTGCATCCGCCGCTGCTGGTCCTGCTCCTCCGGAGTGGCGTTCGGGTCTACCTGCCTCTGCGCCTCCCGCGCTGCCCGCCTCTCGACGGTGTCCACCGCCGAGCGAATGGGATTGGTGTAGGTAGCGGCGGGCGTGCCCACCGAAAGGCCTGGGTGAGCCCGCGCCAGCAGCACGTTGACGTCGAACTGGCCCGACTCATCGTCGCTACCGCCCAGCGGGATCAGACCCGTTCCCGCGGGGATGGTATTCACAAACTGCACGAAGCCAATGAGACGGCTGATCATGGTGGTGTTGGCTCCCGCCAACTCCGCCAGCGTGAGCAACGACACCGGCCCGCCGCCACCCAGCCGGCTCAGGTCCGACACCACCGGAAGCGGTGCCACCAGCGTGTCGATCACCGGCTGCAGAGGCGACGTGACCTTACGCGCCTGCTGCGCGATGGGCGTCACGAACTTGCCGAAGAAGGGTCCGGCGTCCATGTAAAGACTGTCGAAGGCCAGCTCGGTGATGGGCTCCGGGTTGCCGTCCGGCGCCGTCGCTCCCGCCAGCCAGGTAAGGTGGAACGTGCCCATCACCGACGGGAAGGCGCTGGCAGCCCCCTCCCGGAAGCCGGTGCGGAAGCGCAAGTCGAGGTTGGCGTCCGCATCCAGGGCCACTTCGCTGCCAACGTGGTTGAGAAGGGCCGAGTAGGCGATACGATCGCCCCCCTCGCCAGGAAGCAGGTCAACGCTCACGAGGGCCGTCATGAAGGCCGGCGCGATGTCCCTCGTTCCGCCACCGGACACCGGAATCGAGGTTGGTTCTCGGGCGTCGCGGAAGGTCACCGGGAGTATGCCGATCTGCCCGGCGAAGCAGCGCGTCTCTGAGAAGGGCTGAAGAGCCGGCACTTGCCAGGCCTCGCCCGTCAGCGGGTCCTCGGACTCGCTGCTGCACGTTCCCCCATTCGGGGCGTCCTTAAGGGCGGCACTCAACCCCACCGCCAGGTCCGCGGCGGCGCCGGCCTCTCCCACACCCAGATAGGGGCCCTGGTTGCGGCTGAGCCCGAAGTCTACCTGGAGCCGCCATCCATAAGACGTGCCGACAGCAGCGTCGCTGTACAACGCCAGACCGGGCAGGCCAATGTCGAAGGGGGTCTCCCCGGCCAAGCAGCCCTCGCCGCTACAGCCCTTGACGGGGACCGAAACAGAGCCTGCCGGGAAGCTGATGCGGAGGTCGTTGATCAGCGAGACGTCATCTCCGTCCTGGCAGACAGCATCGTCGCACAGAGCCGTCACCACCACGTCGCTCCCGAGGAGCAGCCCAGTGCCGTCCGGACCGATGAGGGCGCGGACGCTATCAGCCAGCTGGGTCTTCAACTCGCCCGCGGTTGCCGCCGTAGCTGCCTGACCCAGGCCTGCCAGTGGTGTCACCAAGCCCGTCTGCACGGTGGCGGCCAAGCCGGAGCCGCCGTCCAGCCTCGGCCCGATCAGGGGCAGCATCAGGCCGGAATCGCTCCCATTGAGGGACGTTTCCACCGCCTTCTGCAGCTCCGCTAGAGCCACGGGCAACTGGGTGAGATTCAGCGGCTGCGCCACCAGGCCGGCCGTCAGTCCCACCGGCGCCGTCACCGTCCCAGGCATGTTGATGTCCGGCTGCTCGAGACTCAGGAAACCGAGGAACGCGGAGTTCGCCTGATCCTGTACGGCGATCGCCGCCGAGGCCGAGCCCGACCGAGAGGAAGCGAGGCCACTGACGAACTGGTCCGGGTCGCCCACCGTGAGCGAACCGCCGGTCGCGCTCAAGACGGCAGCGGCCGTCAGGGAGGCGTTTCCCACGCCCTCCACTCGGTAGCCGTCTCCCGGCTGCCAGTAGGCATCGTCCACGGCGGGATCGCTCCCCCGCTTCCCGCCCAACAAAGCGCCGGCACAGGTGATAGCGGTCGCGGTGACCGACTCGATGCCGCAGGCGCCGCCCGTGGTCGTGTTGGTGATCGTCCGGCCGACCAGGTCGCCCAGTTGGGCAAAGTCCCTGGTCGAATCGGTGAGGACGGTGGGTCCGGTAGGATGGCTCTCGGAATCCAGGGTCGGGCTGGCGTCGCCATCGTGCACGCCGCCGAGCGCCGCACCCGTGCCCACGGTGAGCAGTAGCGGCCCGGCGCTCGCCGAGTAGCTGAGCCCGGCCGCAGCCAGGGACGCGTTCACCATGACGCCGGTGGAATCGTGAACCGTGGCCGAGAGAGCCGGGTCGGCCAGAGCCAGGCCCAGGCTAAGGCTGGTGGCGGTCGAGTACTCCAACAGACCGGCAAGGGGCTCGGTTCCGGTCAGCGGTGGGTTGGCGGCGCCGCTGCCGGCGAGTCCCAGGTCAAGCTGAAGGGTAAGGTCCTTCCCGGCCACCTCCGCCGCGCCCGCGACACACCCCGCGTTGCCGGTGGTGCAGACATTGTGGCTCAGGGAGAGGTTCAGTTCTGTCCCTGCCGGTCCGGAACCCTGCCCGAGCGCCAGCACGCCTGTCCCGGCCAGCCTCTCGTCCAGCTTGCGCTTGGCGTCCTGGAGAGTCAGCGGTGCGCCGATCTCGACTACGTCTGCACCCGACGTGTTAAGCCCCGCCTGCACATCGCTGAGAGCGGACTGGAGCACGGCGAAGCTTCCGACCAGCGAACGCGGGCTCAGTCCCGCCACGGGCAGAGGGCTGTTGTACGCGTGGAGGGCATCCACGCCGGAAGTGGGCAGCGCTGCCATCTGCGCCGCCAACTCGTTCAGCCGGC
>JAAYAV010000515.1 GCA_012719195.1 Anaerolineae bacterium
AGCCCTCCCCCCGCTGTTCCTGCGTTGTCCGGAGATGACTAGAGACTAGCGCATCTCCTGCCCGCCGGTGACGTTGATGGCCTGACCGGTCATGTAGGAGGCCTGGGGACTGGCCAAGAACACCAGCACGTTGGTGACGTCTTCGTAGGTGCATCCGCGGCCCAGAGGTACCTGTGAGCGGTACTTCTCCCGCACCTCTTCGACCGTGATGCCCCACTTGCGGGCGTACTGCTCGTAGAGGCTGTCGACCCACAGAGGCGAGTCCAGCAGATTCCCGGGACAGATGGAGTTGACGCGGACATTGTGGGGCGCCAAGTCGAGGGCGATGCTCTGGGTCAGGCCCAGGCCGCCGAACTTGCTGGCGGCGTAGGCGGAGTTGCGGAAGGAGCCCTTCTTCCCCGACTTGCTGTTGATCTGGATGATGGCGCCGGAACCCTGCTCCTTCATCACCCGAGCCGCCTGCTTGGCGCAGATGAGGTAGCCGGTCAGATTGACGTCGATCACCCGGCGCCAAGCGTCCACGGGGAACTCGCTGATGTCATGCGCCTGCAAGATGCCGGCATTCGATACCAGGATGTCGAGCCTTCCCAGTTCGCTGACGGCCCGGTCCACCGCCGCGCCCACGCTTTCCTCGTCGGTAACGTTCATGGCCACAGCCACGGCCCGGGTGCCGTACTGGCCCCGGATCGAGGCCGCCACCTCTTCCGCCTTACCGACGTTCAGATCGCCCAGGACCACATCAGCGCCCTCCCGAGCCAGGCGGCGGGCGATGGCCTCCCCCAGACCCTGGGCGGCTCCCGTGACGAGGGCCGTCTGCCCCACTAGGCGCCGCCATTCGGCCGTTTGCCCCTTGGGGAGCGAGAGCTTGGACCGCAGCAGCTCCACCTCAGCCGCATTAGTCCAGCGCCCCTGGGGGTCAAGCTTGGCGGCAACGTCCGGCAGGACCTGGCCCAGGTCGCTGAGGGCTGTGAGGGGCAGATCCTCAATCTGCGGATAGAGAACGATCTTGCCAGGGAAGCGTGCGTTCACCACGCCGTCCATGCCGTCCCAGCCGGCGTGAATGCCGCCGATGGCGGCCACCGAGTGCTCCGGCGCCAGGTCGCCCTGCTGCGCCTTGTTGAGAACCTGCTGCAGGTCGGCGATGAAAGACCCGCTGGAGCCGGTGAAGCGGATGCCCCGGCCCGCGAAGAGAGCCACGTCCACTTGCGCCATCGATCCCCGGGCCAGGCCGGCAAAGATGTTGAGCGTGCCGCCCTGAGCCAGGTGGGGTAGGGCACCGGTGATGAGCTTGGCCACCGGCGCCAACAGCACCACGTCGTCGAATCCCTGCGGGGCCAGTTCGCGCAGACGGCGGTCGTACTCCTCGCCGCTGGTGGCTGTGGGGTTGACGCAGACCAGCCGCACGGCTCGCTTGTCGGCGTCCGGACCGAAAGTGCTGCGCAGACTCTCCAGTCGTTCGTCGCTCGTGTCGCTGGCCACCACCAGTGCTGGGCCGTTGGCCGCCTGCAAGGCACGCTGGACATGCATCCGACCCATGGGCCCACCGGCGCCGATGAAGAGCGCCGCGCCACCCGGGCGCAACTCGGTGCGCACGCCACCGACGTAGGCGGCGGACACGTCAGCCGAGTTAGTGCCGAGGATCTCCCAGTTCTCGTAGTGCACCCGGCCTACATCAATGTCGGCCTGGGACTCCGCCGCTTCCGTCTGGACGATCACCAGCGCGCCGTGACGGGCCAGGGCCCTCATCGCCGCTCCGGCGGCTGCCCCCGGCTCGTCTAGGAGTACGACGTCGCTGAAGCCGGAGCCGCCGGTGATCTCCGCGACCATAGCTTCTACCGATTCGGCCGTGAGGCTCGAGTCCACCAGCGTCACCGGGATCGATGGGAAGGCCGCGAACACGGCCGCCTGGACAGACTCCGGCACCCCCGCCAGAATGACACGGGAGGGAGTAGCACCTTCAGCCAGGCTCTTGAAGTCGTAGGCTACCCCGTCGCGCCCGCCGGAGACGAGCAGGGTTCCGTCGGGCTGGACCGAACTGCGGTAGTCCAGGGCGTAGGAGTGCTCGACGCAGGCCCAAGGTTCGCTCAGGGCTGCCGCCGCGTAGCCGGAGTCCCAGTCCA
>JAAYAV010000516.1 GCA_012719195.1 Anaerolineae bacterium
AAACTCTGTGACGGCAGTTGGGAGTCTAGGCGCTCCCCAGCCGTCGTCAAGAACGTAGCCGCGAACCCAGAGAAGACCTTAGGCGAGGTCCTCGGCGGTTTTGACAGCACTCTTGCTACCAGCCTAGAATGAATGTGGCTCGCGGTGGTTACCCGCCTCGGTTGTCTGGCGGCCGCGGCCGTAGTTTTTCTGTGGAGGGGTCTCCCCATGGCGATTAGCAGCGCCGACATCCGGCGCTCGTTTCTAGAGTACTTCCGGGATCGTGGCCACACTATCGTGGCGAGCGCTCCGCTGGTTCCGGCCGGCGACCCCACCCTGCTTTTCACCAACGCCGGGATGGTCCAGTTCAAGGGCATCTTCCTCGGAGTGGAGCATCCCTCGTACACGCGCGCGACCACGTCCCAGAAGTGCCTGCGGGTGAGCGGCAAGCACAACGACCTCGACAATGTGGGCCCGTCTCCCCGGCATCACACCTTCTTCGAGATGCTTGGCAACTTCAGCTTCGGCGACTACTTCAAGGAAGAGGCGATCGCCTACGCCTACGAGTACCTAACCAGCGTTCTCAAGCTCGACGCGGACCGTCTCAGCTACACCGTCTACGAAGACGATGACGAGAGCTACGGCCTCTGGCAGCGCACGACCGGGGTCGGGCCGGAACGAATCCATCGCTTGGGGGCCAAATCGAACTTCTGGAGCATGGGTGATACTGGCCCCTGCGGACCGAACACCGAAGTCATGTATGACCTCGGCCCGGAACACTGCTCCTGCGGCGATCCGACCTGCTCGCCCGCTCTCGATAATGACTGCAACCGTTGGCTGGAGATCTGGAACCTAGTGTTCATGCAGTACAACATGGGCGCCGACGGCTCCCTGTCCGAGCTGCCGGCCAAGGGAGTGGATACGGGCCTGGGGTTGGAGAGGGTGGCGGCCATCCTCCAGGCGGGAGAGACCAACTACGACACCGACCTCTTCCTGCCCCTGATGGACAAGGTGCAGGCCCTCCTCGAGCATAGCGACGCGCAGCGGGCCGAGCACATGGTCCCCTATCGCGTCATTGCCGACCACACTCGGGCGATCACATTCATGGTCGCTGACGGCATTCTTCCTGCCAATGAGGGCCGTGGTTACGTGCTACGCTTGCTGCTCCGGAGAGCGGCCCGATTCGGGCGCATGATCGGGTTTGCCGACCCCTTCCTGTCCCAGGTGGCCGATGTACTCATCGACAGCATGGGGGCCCACTACACCGAGCTGCCCAGCCGGCGCGACTACATCCTGCAAGTGATCCACCAGGAGGAGGAGCGCTTCCAGCAAACGCTCTCCACCGGCCTGACCCGACTGGCCGAGCTAGCGGGCGCGCTCAAGGACGAAGGCGCCACCGAGGTGCCCGGCGAGGAGGCCTTCCGCCTCTACGACACCTACGGCTTCCCCATCGACCTGACCGTCGAGGTGGCCCAGGAGGCCGGCCTTGGCGTTGACATGGATGGCTTTCGCTCCGCCATGCAAGAGCAGCG
>JAAYAV010000517.1 GCA_012719195.1 Anaerolineae bacterium
CAAGGCGTGCCGGACTTCGACTCGCCGCCCGAGGTGATGGAGGCCGCCGTAGCCGCCATCCGTGGGCCGCACAACCAGTACACCTTCTCCTTCGGTACGCCCGAGTTTCGGGCCGCCATCGCCAAGAAGTCGGCGGAGTACAACCGCATTCCGTGCGACCCGGCCACCGAGGTCACGGTGACTTGCGGCGTGAGCGAGGCCATCATCTCGGCGCTGCTCGGCCTGGCGGAGCCGGGGGACGAAATGATCCTGCTCGAGCCTTGGTTCGAGATCTACGTGCCCGACTGCATTCTGGCCGGGGTAACGCCGCGCTTCGTGCCCATGCGCGAGCCGGAGTACACCTTCGATCCGGACGAGCTACGGGCCGCCTTCAACGAGCACACGCGCTTCATCCTAGTGAACACGCCTCACAACCCCACCGGCCGCATGTTCACGCGCGCGGAACTGCGCACCATTGCCGACCTGTGCATCGAGTTCGACTGCATCGCCCTGGTAGACGAGATCTACGAGCATCTCTACTTCGAGGGGCAGGAACACCTAAGCCTGGGTAGCCTCGAGGGCATGGAGGACCGCACCGTCACCATCAGCGGCCTGGGCAAGAGCTACTCGGTGACCGGCTGGCGGGTGGGCTGGGCGGTGGCCGATGAGCGACTGACCACGCCCATCCGGCGCGTCCATGACTACCTGACCGTTTGCGCCCCGGCCCCCTTCCAGGCGGCGGGCACGGTGGCGCTCGGCCTGCCCAACAGCTACTACGCCGAGATGCGGGAGCAGTTCGCGGCCCGCAAAGAGGTGCTCATCGGCGGCATCCGCCAGTCGGGGATGACCTGCATGGAGCCCGAGGGCGCCTACTACGTCATGGCCGACTTCACCGAGGTGGAGTGGGACCGGGCGAAGTACATGCGACCGGGCTGGACGGCGGACCGCGCCTACGCCGACTTCATGGCGCGGGAGATCGGAGTGGCGGTGGTGCCCGGGTCCAGCTTCTACGAGGGGCGGCGGCTGGGACACAGCCGGCTGCGGTTCAACTTCGCCAAGCGCGAGGACACCCTCCAGGAAGCTGCCGACCGGATGCGCCGCCTGCGTAAGTGACGCCCGGCCGGTCATCGGCGACATTTCAGTGAACGCACGAATGGGACGAGCCCTCTGGACCCGTCCCATTACCGTCTACGCCCGTGCCGCTCTATGCATGTGACACCGGCCAGGAATCATGGTAATGATGTGGTTCGCACATGACAGCCGGAGAGCAAGGAGGCGAAGATGGCGCGCAAGGTTCTGGCAGCCTATGCCACCCGGTACGGCTCAACCAAGGAGACGATGGAGGTCGTTGGCGAGCGGCTGCGCGAGCGCGGCTTCGAGGTGAGCGTGCGTCCCGCGAAGGAAGTTACCTCGATAGAGGGCGTGGACGCGGTGGTGCTGGGTGTACCGCTCTACATCGGACGTTGGCTCAAGGATGGACAGAGGTTTCTCTCAGGTCATGCCGAGGATTTGGCCCGGCTGCCGGTGGCAGTCCTGTCGCTCGGCCCCCTCGCCCCGCAAGAGGAGGCTCAGGGAGCACGGGAGCAGTTCGACAAGGAGCTGGCCAAGTACCCGCAGCTCAGGCCGGTGGCCACCGGCGTCTTCGGCGGCAAGTTCGATCCCGCCACCCTCGGCTTCCTGGACAACCTGCTGACCAAACTGCCCGCCAGCCCGCTCTACCAGAGGCCGGCCAGTGACGCGCGCGACTGGGACGCCATCCGCGCCTGGGCGGAGGCATTGGCTGACCGGCTTACGGCAGACGACTAGCCCGGCGTCGGCGACTGTTCCGAGCGGCGGGAGGTGGGCTTCCTGTTGCCCCGCCGTCACTCGGTTGCGGTGAGCTCTTCCTTCTTGAGGTAGTAGTAGGTGTGGCCGCGGGGCCTGCCCTCCAGCCGGCCGAAGACCTTGTAACCGTTCTTGAGGTAGAACTCCAAGGCTTGGAAGCTGGTGGTCTCCAGGTAGGCGTGGGTGACACCGCGCGCTACGGCCAGTGCCTCGGCGCGCCGGAGCAGTTCGGAGCCGATGTCGCGCCCCCGCACGGACTCGTCCAGCCAGAGGTGGCTGACGTGCAGCCAGTCCCACGACACCGACCCCAGCAGGCCGCCGAGGACCTGTCCTTCGTCGCTGCGGACGACGATGGCCACCCGGCACCAGTCCTGGTCGCCCAAGATGCGGGCGTTGTAGGCCCCCAGGCCATCGCGGATGGCCCGAGTGACCTCGTCGGGCGGATCGAGGATCGTCTCTAGCTTCGGTTCCGCCACTACTCCTCTCCCCGGCTCTCCCTCTGCTGGCCCGCCTCGCGGCCGACTGCGAAAGCCCGCTGGTTTAGATCGAGGAAGCGGGGGGGAACCCTCGCCTCCAGCGCTGTCTGCCAGGCCTCAACCGGGATGTCGAGCACGGTGGAGAGGGCGCCGAGCAGGACCACGTTGGCGACGCGATGGTTGCCCAGTTCCGTCGCCAGCCGCCCCGCGGGCACCAGCAGCAGGCGGCCCGCTCGCTCGGCGAGCAGACCGGTTATGGCGTCCAGCGACGGATAGGCCGGTCCGCCGCGATCAGGCCGCCTCGGGGAAGCGGAAAGGGCAGCCAGGGTGGGGATAGCCTCGTCGCTCACCACCGCCGTCCCCGCCGGGGCCAGGTGGCCCACCCAGCGGGCCGCTTCCAGCCGCTCCAGCGCCAGCAGGAAGTCGGCGCTGCCCGTGGGGATCACGGGCGAGAGCACCCGCTCGCCGAAGCGGACGTGGCTGACCACGCTGCCGCCCCGCTGGGACATGCCGTGGGCGTCCGTCTTCTTGA
>JAAYAV010000518.1 GCA_012719195.1 Anaerolineae bacterium
CCGGTTCGGACGGACGCCTTCCCCACGCGTATCCAGATCGACGAGCGTGAGATCGAGGCCGTGCTCGGACTGCTTCGGCGCGTGTCGGAGCAAGGCGGCGCGTTCGATCGCTACGGCGGTGTGGAGGTGGACGCCTACGAACAGGAGTTCGCTTCCCACGTCGGCACCAAGTTCGGCACCTCCACCAGCAGCGGCACGGCCTCCATTCACACGGCACTGGGGGCACTGCGGCTGGACATCGGCTCCGAGGTTATCTCGGCGCCCATCACCGACCCCGGCGCAGTGATGCCGATCATCTGGTCGAACTGCATCCCGGTCTTCGCCGATGCCGACCCCGAGACTCTCAACATGGACCCCAAGTCCATCGAGGAGCGCATCACCGACCGCACCCGGGCCATCATCCTGTGCCACCTGGCGGGACAGCCGGCGGACATCGATCCGGTGCTCGAACTAGCGGCCAAGCACAACCTCTACGTCATCGAGGACTGCGCTCAGGCCCATGACGCCGAGTACAAGGGGCGCAAGGTGGGGTCCTTTGGCCACCTTGCCGCCTTCAGCCTCATGAGCGGCAAGCACAGTACGGCCGGTGGTCAGGGCGGCATGGTGCTTACCAATGATGAAGAGCTGTACTGGAATGCCAAGCGCTTCGCCGACAGAGGCAAGCCCTTCAACAGCGACGAGCCTACCAACCTGTTCCTGGGCATGAACTACCGTATGACCGAGATCCAGGGGGCGATCGGCCGGGTACAGCTGGCCAAGCTGCCGGAGATCGTCAACAACCGGCGCAAAGCGGCAGAGATGATCCGCGAGCGCACCCAGGACTTGGAGGCCATTCACCTGGGCAAGGTTCTCGAGGGCACCAACCCGGCCTACTGGTTCCTCTTCGTACGTGTCCATCCCGAGATGCTTCGCGTCCCGAAGACGGACATCGCAGCGGCGCTGCGGGCCGAGGGGATCCCGGTCTCAGCCACCTACGCCACGGTCATGCCCGACGCTTACTGGATGCAGCACCAGGCCACCTACGGCCAGTCTCGTTGCCCGTGGGTCTGCCCCTACTACGGCCGCCAGATCAGCTACGAGGGCAAGCTCCCCAACGCGCACCTCGGCCGCGACCTGCACATGCAGATGAGCGTGCACGAGTGCTACGGGGAGAAAGAAGCCGACGACATCGCTGCCGCTCTACGCAAGGTGGAAGCGGCCTACCGCGTGTAGGCCCGCAGAGCTCCGATCACCAGGGAGCGGCGGCCCCAACCGCCGCTCTTTGGTGCTTCTCCCCGTTGAAGGCCTAGCGCATGTCGATTTCGACGTTCTCCGCCACCCCGCCCAGGATGGTGTAGGTGCCGGGCACCGTCTGAAGCACTGATCCGGGCACGTAGGGTGTTACTGGACCGTGGGCGGCCAGGCGGGCAATGAAGCGCTGCCAGCTCTGGCTACCGGGAGGGCCGCACATTCCGTCGAGCCAGAAGCTGCGGTCCTTTGCGCCTAGGATCTGGGCCGGGCCGATGGTGGCCGCTCGCGGCGGCACCCAGGACCAATCGCTGTTGAAGGAATGCAGCGCGTTCTGGAGGATCGTGATGGGGTGCAGCTTGACGATGCGCGGGCCCGCCTTCTTCCACTCCTCGAAACTATCGAACTCATCCGCCAGATGGGGGTCCCAGAAGGCGATGTGGCCCGTCCAGCCGATGCCGCCGTAGCAGACGTCCGGACCACCCGCGTCCTCGATCATCTTCCCGTAGTCATCGATATTGTCGCTGTTGGGGAAGTGGATGTTGGTCTCGGGCATGCGAAGCTCGGGGTCGATGCGGCTGAAGAAGTTGGCCCACATGGCGGTGGCGAAGGATCCGGACCAATCGGCGGGCGCGGTCTTGCCGTCGTCGTCGGCATACTCGTCCATGTTGAAGGTGAGGACGTGCTTGCAGTCGATCCGCAGTCGGTTGATCATCGAGGCGGCGATGGCGTACTGCGGCACCGGCCCCACGGGCAGAACCAGCACAAGGTTCCGACCCTCCTCGGCCGCGCTCGTGACGCGGCTGACGATGTCCAACGCGAACGCGGCGTAGAACTGGGCCGAGTCCTCGATCACGCTGATGCGGAAGTCGGGGTTCGGATGCTTGGTGATGTCTTCCTTCTTGATGGCGCGCACGCGGGCGCAGGCCTCGGCATCGCGAAACGCCAGGAACGGATGCGGGCTGTACTTGAACGACATGTCGTTGCCTCCGTGTGTTGTCGTCGAGCTCGGTGTTGATGCCGAGCAGGTAGATTCCTGTTGTCCGGGCGGCCGCTCATGTTAGGCCGATCTCGGTCGCTTGCGCCCCGGGCCACGCTGCTCCAGAATGCGGGCTGTCGCCGGCGGACGCCAAGGACCATAACGTCAGGTCCGGGCGTGGGGTCCGCTGTGCGGCATCATAGGCGAGCGCGACGGGCGGGTCAACCGCCCTCAGATCCCCCCAAGCGTAGAGGTTGCTGCCAGCTTGATCCCTCACGATCTGGACCGTCTCCTGGCTCTAGTGCGGCCGGTGATGCTGGTGGAGGATGTGACCCCCCTGGAGCGCCCCGCAGGAGCGGTGTCGATCCGTGGCGGGCTCACTCGAGCGGCAGCGGAGGCTCTGTCTGAGATCGACGGACCTCTCCGCCGCCTCGGCTACCTGCCCCTGCTGGATCGTGACGGCAACGGGGTCGTGGTCACCCTCCTCCCCTACTCACCTCCGGCGCACCGCTCCCGGCCCGTGCTAGCCCTCCTCCTTCTCGGCCTCACCGCTCTGAGCGTGCTCTTCGTTGGTGGGACGATGGTGCAGGCCGACCTGGAGAGCATACTCCGGCATCCTTTCAGTGGCTGGCCTTTCGCTGTGTCAATGCTGACCATACTGGGCGCCCATGAGATGGGTCACTACATCGTTGCGCGGCGCGGGCACGTGTCGGTCTCCTTGCCCTACTTCATTCCCATGCCCCTCGGGCCGCTGGGGACGATGGGCGCCTTCATCAACATGCGCTCGGTGCCCCGGGATCGATCTCAGGTGTTGCGGATCGGGATGGCGGGCCCGCTTGCCGGCCTGGTGGTGACGTTCGTGGTGCTCGCGTACGGTCTGAGCACCTCCCCTGTCGGACCGACTCCGGTAGGCGAGACCTACTTCCAGGAAGGGAACTCGCTGCTGTACCTTCTCCTCAAGCGCGCGGTGCTGGGGCGCTGGCTCCCAGCGGAGGGACTGGATGTCATGCTTAACCCGGTGGCCTTTGCCGGTTGGGCCGGGCTGATGGTCACCGGGCTCAACCTGATCCCCGCGGCCCAACTTGACGGCGGCCACGTGGCCTTTGCCCTTCTCGGGGCCCGCGCTCGCCTGCTAACCTTGGCGCTGGCAGGCGGCATGGTGCTGCTCGGATTCGTGTGGGAGGGCTGGTTCATCTGGGCCGTACTGGTGTTCTTGCTCGGGTCGCGGCCCCATCTCGTGCAGGACGCCATCACTCCTCTGTCGGGCCGGCAGCGCCTGGCCGCCGCCGCCGTGGTGTTTCTTGCCGTGCTTCTTTTCCCGCCGGTACCCTTGGCCCTGGTGCAGTCCTAGATCATAGTCTCACATGGCGGCCGATCGGACTGGGCCGCGGAGGTAGGCGAAGATGAGGTTATTCGACATCAACTGCTTCGTGGGCGGATGGACCACCGAGAGCTATCCCATCGCCGATGCCGGCACCCTGGCTGATGAGATGGCCCGGTTGGGCATCGAGGGTGCTCTGGTGCGGCACTCGTGGGGCTGGCTGCACGATCCGGCGGAGGGCAATGCTGCCCTTCTCGGCGAGATCGCCGGTCACCACCAGTGGCGGCCCTGTCTTGCGGCCACGCCGCTGCCCGAGGACATGGGGGCGCTAGACCATTTCCTTGCCTCTGTGCGCCGGTCTGCCGCCGGTGCGGTGACTCTGTACCCGGCGTCCCAGCACTTCAGCCTCACTCGCTGGGGTGCGGGCGAGCTTCTCGATGCCCTGGCGGCTTGGCGGCTGCCGGTCCTACTGGAGTACCAGGAGATAACCTGGCCTTCCCTGGCGGAAGTGCTTGCCGGGTGGCCGGCGCTTCCTGTCGTGGTGACGCGCACTGGCTATCGCATACTCCGCAACCTGCTGCCGATGCTGCGTACCTATCCCAACCTGTACGTGGATATGGCGTACCTGGGAGATAACCTGGCCCTGGAGCACATCTCGCAGCACTATGGCGCCGAGAGGGTCCTCTTCGGCACCGGCACGCCGCGAGTGGACGGCGCCGGGTCCGTTGCCCGCCTAGCCATGAGTACGCTGCCGGATGAACAGAAGCAGCAGATCGGCGCCGGCAACGCCGAACGACTGCTGGCCGACGCAGTAACCCAGTCCGTCGCGTAGGGAGGCCGAGATGAGCCGCTTCCAGATCGCCGAAGCCGTTCGCGAGGGCCGGTCCCTCGCCGACCTGTGCCCCATCATCGATCTCCACGGCCATGCCGGACCCTTTCCCGGCTTCCTAGTTCTCGGTGGCGACCCGAAGGACATGATAGCTGTCATGGACCGCGTGGGGGTCCAGGCACAGATGGTGGCCCCCCACATCGCCATCGGGCCGTCGGCCCGAGCCGGCAACGAGATGGCGCTCGACATGGTGCGGCGCTACCCGGGCCGCTTCATCGGCTACGCGGTGCCTTTCCCCCACCAACCGGAGACGGCCGGCGATGAATTGCGCCGCGCCCTGGACGCCGGGCTGACCGCCATCAAGCTGCATCCAAGCGTCCACCAGTACCGGATCGTTGACCCCGGTTACCGGGTGGCCTTCGAGGTAGCGGCGGAGCGCGACACCTTCATCCTGGTGCACACGTGGAGAGTGGACCCCATGTGCACCACCGCTATGCTGCAGGACCTGGCGCGCGAGTTCCCCGCTGTTCCGGTCCTCATGGGACACTCGGGAGGGGGGCCGGAGGGCTTCCCCGAGTTCATCGGGCTGGCGCGGCAGTACCCCAACCTCTACCTGGATACCACCTGCTCCTACACCTTCGGGTACTGGATCAGGCGAATGGCCGAAGAGGGCGGCATAGACAAGGTAGTGTACGGATCCGACCTTCCGTTCATCGATGCCCGCTACGGGTTGGGCAAGGTGGCGCTGTCGGGGCTGGACGACGAGGCTCTGCGCCAAGTACTCCGTGAGAACGGTCGTCGGCTCCTGGCTGCGGCCGGAGTGGCGCTGTAGCGATAGGGGAGAGGGATCTATGAGTAAGCCGGTTGTGCTAGTCTACGGCCCTATTCGCGAAGAGGGCCTCAGAGTGCTCGACGGCGTCGCCGAAGTGCGCCTTTCAAGCCGGACCGACCCAGAGTCGATCCGGTCCGACGCGCGCGACGTAGACGGCATCGTGATTCGTGCGTTCGGCCAGTTCGGCGCTGCGGTCATGGATGCGGCCCCTCGCCTCCGGGTGATTGGCCGCCACGGCGTCGGGGTGGACAACGTGGATGTGCCGGCCGCCACTAGCCGTGGAGTCTGGGTCGTCAACACCCCCGACGCAGTCACCCAGCCGGTGGCCGAGCATGTCCTGGGCTTGATGCTGGGCCTGATCCGCCGCCTTCGCGAGTCCGACCAAGCTGTCCGCTCCGGGCACTGGTCCTTCCGCAACGAACTGCAAGGCTTTGAGCTGCCGGGGAAGACGCTAGGCGTGGTCGGAATGGGACGGATCGGCCTCCGTACCGCTCGCATCTGTCGGCTTGGTTTCGACATGAACATCGTCTACAGCGATGTCTACCGGTCGCAACCGGCGGAGGAGCAGCTGGGGGCGCGCAAGGTGGAGCTGGACGAACTGCTCAGCCGGAGCGACGTGGTAACGCTGCACACGCCCTACCTACCCGAGACGCACCACCTCATGAACACCGACACCCTCCGACTGATGAAGCCCACTGCCTTTCTGATCAACGCCTCCCGTGGCAAGGTGGTCGATCAGAACGCGCTCTACCAGGCCCTGAGCGAAGGCTGGATCGCCGGAGCAGGATTGGACGTCTTTGAGGAGGAACCGACCCCAGTCGACAATCCTTTGCTGAAGCTGGACAGCGTGCTGGTGACCCCCCACGCGGCCACGTCCACCACCGAGGCCCTGATCGGGATGTCCCTAGTGACACGAGACGTTCTCGCTGTGCTTCAGGGGCGCGAGCCGTCGAGCCCCGTCAACCGGCCGCCGAACCCGCGCTCGTAGGCCGGTCGGCCAGATGGAAAGGGGGGCGCCTGGCGCCCCCCTCGATATCTGCCGCGAACCAGGTACCGGCCTAGTAGTTCTCGAGGTACCGATCGAGCTCCCACTGGTAGACGCGGGTGCGGTACTGGTCCCACTCCTGTCGCTTAGCCTCGATGAGACGGCCGAAGGTATGGCTCCCGAGCGCTTCCTCGATCAGAGGGTCGCTCGCGGCCCACTCGATGGCCTCGCCCAGCGAGCTGGGAAGAGTCTCCACGTGCCGAGCGGCGAGGGACTCCTTGTCAAGGTGGTAGATGTCCTCCTCGATGGGTGCGGGAGGCGTCATGCCCTTCTCGATGCCGTCCAGGCCGGCCGCCAAAGCCACGGCAAAGGCCAGGTACGGGTTACAGCTCGGGTCCGGGCAGCGGATTTCTAGGCGTGTGGCCTGCGGGCTGTTCTTCGAGACTCGCGGCACCCGGATGAGGGCCGAACGGTTGGTGCGACCCCACGAGACGTATACGGGAGCCTCGTAGCCGGGCACCAAGCGCTTATAGCTGTTGACGGTAGGCGCCAGCACTAGGCACATGGCGCGGGCGTGGGCGAGCTGGCCGGCGATGAACGACAGCGCGAGGTCAGACAGGCCGTACTGCGAATCGTTGTCGCTGAAGGCGTTGCTGCCGTCGGAGATTCGCGCCAGGCTCTGGTGGACGTGCATGCCTGACCCGCTGATGCCGTACACGGGCTTGGGCATGAAGGTGGCGTGCAGGCCGTTCTTCTTGGCTACCGACTTGAGGGCGTACTTGAACGTCATGGCGTAGTCGGCACTGGCAAGAGCGTTTCCGTAGCGGAAGTCGATCTCGTGCTGACCGATGGCCACCTCATGGTGACTAGCTTCCACCTCTATGCCGAACGCCTGCAGCGCGTTCACCATGTCCTTGCGGACGTGGATCGCCTGGTCGGTACTCAGGTCGAAATATCCTCCGTGGTCATGCTGCTCCAGAACGACATGCCCGTGAGAATCGAGCGGGAAGAGGAAGAACTCCAGCTCGGGCCCGGTGTTGAAGACGAAGCCTTTCTCTTCTACCTTCGCCAGGATGCGCTTCAGAGTGCCGCGTGGGTCGCCCCGGAAGGGCTCCCCGTTCGGCGAATACACGTCGCAGATGATGCGAGCCGTCTTCGTCCCCTCGGCTTGGGACCACGGCACCGGGCTGAAGGTGTCAGCATCGGGCACGAGGTACATGTCACTCTCGGCGATGCGCGCGAACCCCTCGATGGAGGACCCGTCGAACCACACCCCGTTGGCCAGCGCGTTCTCGAGCCTCTCAACCGGGATCGTCACCGCCTTGACGATGCCCATCAGGTCGGTGAACTGTAAATGGACGAAGTCGGTTCCCGTCGCCTTTGCTCGTTCCAACACTTCCAGCTTCTTGTGGTCGAGACCGGTGTCCATTGTCCAAGTCCTCCTCTGCTGGGATCGGCGGTTCCTTCCCCTCCCCGCCAAAAAGAGAGGGAGGGAGACCACTCGGCTCTCACAGCCATGGTCCCCCTCCTCGAAGGGCCGCATTCACACGACGCGGCAGTGTACTACTGTAGGTTCGCCCCTGCAAGCTAGACCCTAGTTAACCGGGCCAGGCTCACGAGCAACCGCTTGATGCCCTTGCCCTCAAAGGCAACCGTGACCTCGGCGTCGTCGGCAGTGGTCTCGTACTTGATGACCGTACCACGTCCGAACTTGGAGTGAGACACTGACTCCCCGACCGAATAGGTGGCCACCTCGGCAGGCTCCCTCACCGCCTCGGCCGCGCCAGCCGGGGCAAGTGACGGCGTGGTTGATGGTCGCACCATGACGCGGCGACCGGATCGTGGGGGAGTGGACGAGTCTGCAGCCGCACCGGGACCGCTCGCTATCACCTCGATCGGGATCTCCTTGAGGAACCGGGATGGGAGCGCCAGATCAGACTGGCCGTACATGCGGCTGGTGGCGGCGTGCAGCAGGTACAGCCGCTTCATGGCCCGGGTCATGCCCACGTAACAGAGTCGCCGCTCCTCCTCCAGCTCATCGGGCTCTTCCAGGGCGCGGCTGTGTGGCAGGACACCCTCCTGCATGCCTACTATGAACACGACCGGGAACTCAAGCCCCTTGGCCGTGTGCAGAGTCAGTAGAACGGGCGCATCCACCGCCTCCTGCAACTCGTCCACATCGGCCACCAAGGCCACCTCGTCCAGGAAGGTGGCGAGTTGGTCCCTGCCCGGCTGGAGCTCGGCCACAGCCCCTCTGAGCTCCTGCACGTTGGCCATTCTGTCCTCGGCTTCCGGGCCGCTCGAGAGGATGAAGATGCCGTAGCCCCACTCCCCGAGAATGGCGTCGATGAGCTCGGCCACGCTCATCTTCTCGCTGCTGTCAACCAACTCCTCCCAGGTCTCGAGGAAGTCGAGGAGGGCTCGCCGGGCACGACCGGTAAGGGTGGAGGCGGCCTGCTCGTCGTCCCGTAGCCGGCGCAGCGCGTCATAGGGTCCGAGTCCGTCGCGATCGGCCATGTTGCGCAGGTGCCCCAGGCTAACGTCACCCAAGCCTCGCGGCGGCACGTTGATGACCCGGTCGAAGGCCACCCACTCATTGCGGGTCGAGATGAGCCTGAGATAGGAGAGGATGTCCTTGATCTCCCGACGCTGGTAGAAGCGGGTGCCGCCCAGAAGGCGGTAGGGGATGTGCCTCCGCATGAAGGCCTCTTCCAGGGCGCGGGACTGGGAGTTCATGCGGTACATGACGGCGAAGTCGCCCAGGCCGAAGCCATCGCTGCTCACGAGACGCTCGATCTCGGCGACGACGGCGTCCGCCTCTTCATCCGGCCCGCTAGCCCGGTAGACCACGATGGGCTCTCCCACCCCTTTGTCCGCCTGCAGGTCCTTGTGCACCCGCTGGGCGTTGCGGGCGATGACCGCCTTGGCCGCGTCCAGAATGGTCTGACTGGATCGGTAGTTGCGCTCCAGGAGCAGCGTGCGGACGCCGGGGTAGTCCTCGCGCACGCGGCCTAGGTTGCGGTAGTCTGCTCCCCTCCAGCCGTAGATGGACTGGTCCTCGTCTCCCACCAGGAAGAGATCGGTACTATCGTCGCAGAGCAGGCGGACCAAGCGGTACTGCGGCAGGTTGGTGTCCTGGAACTCATCCACGAGTACGTGCCGGTACCGCTGCCGGTAGCGGTCTAGTACCTCAGGGTGCGCCTCCAGCCCCCTGACGGTGACCAGCAGCAGGTCATCGAAGTCGAGGGCGTTGTTGGCGGTGAGAGCTGCCTGGTAGGCCTCGTACGCCCTGCCGACCACCTCATGCCAGTAGCTCGGGGGGCGGTACTCATGCGGGCCGATCATGTCGCTCTTCGCGCGCGAGATCTCCGCCAGCACCGACGACGGGCGATACTGCTTGTCGTCGACGTTGAGAGTCTTGAGGACGCGCTTGATCAGCGACATCTGGTCGTCTCGATCGTAGATGGTGAAGCTGCGGTCCAGCCCGAAGGAAGGCGCCTCGCGGCGGAGAATGCGCGTGCACACGGAGTGGAAGGTACCGAGGGTCACGTCGGCAGCAGCGGTGCCCAGCAGGCGGTCCAGGCGGCTGCGCATCTCCCGAGCCGCCTTGTTAGTGAAGGTCACCGCCAGGATGGAGCGGGGAGCCGCTCCCTCGCGCTCGATCAGGCAGGCGATACGCTGGGTCAGCACCCGCGTCTTGCCGCTCCCCGGCCCGGCCAGGACGAGAGTGGTGCCGACGGGGCACGAAACTGCTGCCAGCTGCTGATCGTTGAGACCGTCGAGGGCTGCTGTCTGGGGCACGGGGACTCCTAACCTGCTCTGCTAGCCGACCGGGCGTCGGGCCTTCCAAAGTACCATCGCCACCGCCGCCGGGCAAGGCCACAAGCTCCGGCCCCGGTCTTGCCCAGAGTCCTCCCCTGGGATACACTGGCGGGTGCTTGCCCCCATCGTCTAGAGGCCCAGGACACCGCCCTTTCAAGGCGGCGACACCGATTCGAATTCGGTTGGGGGCACTATATCCACGTCGCTCTTAGGCACAAAGAAAGGGCCGCCCCTCATCCGGGCGGCCCTTGGCTTCTCCCCTCCCCTGAGGGCGCTCCGCTCCACCCGTGGTCCAGCCTAAGCTCGAGTCAAGTCCTAAGCATGACCTGTCAGCGCCTCCCGGAGCAGACACCGTAGCGATAGGTTGTGCGGAGAAGGCAGGGCCAAGGCCGAAGTGGGCACGGGCGGCTGAGGTTGAGAGAGGCAGGGCGGCGCGGCTCCAGTGCATAGCCCACCGGCGCCGCACGATCATGTCCGTTACGGGATGCTGTTCCGGCGTGTGGTAGCAGGTTGGC
>JAAYAV010000098.1 GCA_012719195.1 Anaerolineae bacterium
GGCGATGGCCAGGTCGCCCAGGCGCAGCACCTGCACCTCCGCCTCCTGCGGTTCTGAGTAGCGCTCCCAGACCTGCACCGCCTCGCGCGCCCGGCGCAACTCGGCCTCTGCCTGCTGCCGGGCCTCCGCTCCGATCGCCCCGGCCGCCTGGATCTCGGCGCCCTCGAGCCGCGCCTCGTACGGTTCGCGGTCGGGCAGCGGCCGTGGCGGTAGCATCACTCGCTCCGCTGCCCAGGCAACCGTGCCCGAGCGCGAAGCGGTGGAGTCGTCGCCCAGTAGCCCGGCTGCCACCTTGAGCGCCTCCCCTCCCACCATGGTCCCGTAGAGCTGCACGTCCCGGTAGTCGCGGCTGTCCCCGCGTACCGGGTTGAGGTTGCCGGCGGCGCCCTGCAGGAAGCCGCAGGTGCGGCAGCCAGGCAGGTTGCGCTCCACCAGGGCCGCCATCACGCCCGGGTAGTCGGCGGAGACGAGCGGCTGCACCTGCATGGTTACCGGGTGGCACTGGAAGTTGACCAACACCTGGGCGGCGCGACCGGCCTCATCTTCGCAGACAAGCACCTGCAGTTCGCGGTCGAGCTTCCCGCCGGCCGCCTGCTCGTCCAGGGTCAGGCCCTGGGCCGACGGACGCCGGTTCTTGGCCACACCGCGCACCTCGCCCCGTCCCACTTTCAGCCGGCAGGGCTGCAGGTCGTGCCCGGCCATCTCCACCGCCGAGGCCAGCTGGTCCAGCAGCACCTCGAGCCAGGGGGCGGCCGCGGGCACGTCCAGCAGGCGAGTGATGCCCAGCGTCTCCGGGGTGGAGTGGGCGTGGGTGGCGGAGAGCATGAGCGCGCCCGGCTCCAGGCCGGTGCGCTCCGACACCAGGGCGCGCACTTCGTCGGTGAAGTGCCGCCCCGGCCCCAGGATGCCGCTGCCGAAACCGAGGGAGTCGGTGCAGAGCAGCGCGACTCGCCGCTGGTCGTCGCCCTCGAAGACGAAGGCGCGCGCCTGGAGTGGGTCCGCCACGCCGGTGAAGCGACCCTGCCGGGGGACGAAGCCCAGGTGCGGGATGCTCAGCGGCGGCGTTATGTCTACCGCCGCGCTGCCGACTCGGACGATCGGCAGGGTCAAGCCCGCCTCCGTGCCAGCCCCTCGGCGACCTTGCGGATGGCCCCGGCCATGTCCTCGATGTCCTCGCGGGTGTAGTTCTCGTTCAGACCCAAGGTCACCATGTGCTTGAGTTCCTCTTCGGCCACTGGGGTCATGCCCTCGGTGTAGTCGATCTTGCGACCACCGTGGCAGCCGTCGAAGGGGTGGCCGCTGTTGCCAAACGTCTTCTTGTTGGCCAGGGCCTCCATGCACAAGAAGATGGGCTGGCCGATGTAGCCCGCGCCCGCCGGCACGCCCTCCGCCGAGAGAGCCTTGGCGAAGTCCAGCGCCGCGTCGTCCCGCACCCGGATCGGGTAGAGCCAGTAGGTGTGGCGCCCGCCCGGCGTGACCGGAGCCGGGTCCAGCCCGGGGATGTTGCCGATGAGCGAGGTCAGGTAGTCGCCCAGGTCGTGGCGGCGATCCACCACCGACTGCACCTTGGGGATCTGGGCCAAGCCTACCGCCCCTTGCAGCTCGGTCATGCGGTAGTTGGGCGCCAGGAACATGTAGGTGCGCGGGCCCCATCCGGGTCGGCGCGCCCAGCCCTTGTCCCGGAAGCCGGCCATGCGACCCTCGAGGTCGTCCCGGTTGGTGAGGACGACGCCGCCGTCGCCGGTGGTCATGTGCTTGGACTGCTGCAGGCTGAAGCAGGAGATATCGCCGTAGGTGCCCAGCGGCCGCCCCTTGTACTCGGTCAGGTGCGCCTGGCTGCAGTCCTCGATGAGGAAGAGGTTGTGCCGCCGGGCGATGTCCACCATGGCGTCCATGTCGCAGGGATTGCCGAAGAGGTGGATGGCAAGGATGGCCTTGGTGCGCGGCGTGATCAGGCTCTCCACGCTCTCCGGGTCCATGGAGTAGTCGCTGTTGA
>JAAYAV010000519.1 GCA_012719195.1 Anaerolineae bacterium
GCGATCAGATGCGCGTGGTGCGCTGGCAGCGCGCCGAGGAGCAGGCCCGAGGAGCGCCCTTCAAGATGGTGTTCGCCATGGTGTTCCTCATTTTCCCATCATTATTCATTGTTATCCTGGGACCGTCCATTCCTCGGTTTCAGGAGTTCCTGCAAGGTATGACTCGCTGACGAGGTGACGATGGCGGATTCGACGCGAGCTTGGTTGCGCGACCCCCTGTTCTACCAGGGCTTACAGGCCTCTCAGACCGGCGAATTGCAGAAGGCGGTTGAGGCCTACGAGCGTCTGCTACAGCAGTACGGTGGCGACGCTGAGGCCCGGGCGGAACTAGAGCCGCTGCTGGAGGAGGCCCGCCTGCGGCTGAGCCTGGACCAGCAGTACGGCGCCAAGGTGGCCAAGCGCCAACGCAAGCCGATCCAGTTGGGCCGGTTGTTGGTGTGGACGGCCATCGTCGTCCTGATGGCGGGAACTGTGTACCTGTTGGCCACGCGTGAGACGGCGCCGAGCCTGGCCACGCCAACGGTGAACCTCACCTCGACCGTGGAGGCGCAGCGGAGCGGCTTGGTGCAGCAGGCACGCTCGGCGGTGGCGGCCGGTCGTTACGCCGAGGCCATCGCCGGCTTGCAGGACCTTCTGGCGCGTTTCCCATCGGACACCGAGGTCGCCGAGGTGCTCCAGTGGGCAAACCAGCGCTGGCAACTGGCCAACCTCTACCAGCAGGCACAGGAACTCGTCGCCCAGCAGGACTGGGAGGCGGCGACTGTGGTGCTGGAGGAGATCCAGGCCCAGGACGCGGACTATCGCGACGTGGCGAGCCTGCTGGACCAGGTGCGCCTGGGCGAGGACATGGCCGTGTTGTGGGCTCAGGCTGAGGAAGTGTACGGCCGGGGCGAGTGGCAACAGGCAGCAGACTTGTACGACGATATCCGGCGCACCTACCCTAACTACCGCGCTGATGAGGTGAGTGCCAAGCTGTATCACAGCTACATGAGCCTGGGCCTGCAGGCGGTGGAGTCGGCGGAGGGTCAGCCGGAACCCATGGCGGTGTCGGTCGCGTATTTCACCAAGGCTCTCACCTACCGGCCGGGGGATGATCGTGCCGCTGGCGAGCGGCGCCTGGCCCAGTCCTTCTTGCCGGCGCAGGAGGCCTTCGCGGCGGAGGACCTGGACCGCGCCATCCCGTTGCTCCAAACGGTGTACGATGCCCGCTTCGACTACATGCGGGGCGCGGTGGCACAGATGCTCTACGATTCCTTCATGGCACGGGCCATCCGCCACGAGCTGAATGGGGACCTCTACCTGGCCTTGGTGGACTACCAGTCGGCGGAGCGGATCACCGGCCCCAACACCGCCGAGGCGGCCCAGAAGGCGCTGTCGTTGGCGATCTATCTCACGCCCACGCCTGCCCCGCCGACCGCTACTCCCTTTGTGTGGAACCCGGACCTGATCCCCACCCAGGCCCCGGAGCCGACGGCGGAGCCACTGTCCACCTTCAAGGGGCAGATTGCCTTCTGGACGGATCGCGAGGGCGTGACGCAGATCTTCCTCATGAACCCGGACGGCACCAACCAGCGGCCCGCCAATCTGGCTCGCTGGGGGGCCACCGAGTTCGACGATCTTCGTAAGGCGGAGATGATCTCGCCCGACGGCAACTGGCAGCTCTACGTGGCCCGGGGCAACAACCGCATCGCTCAGGTCTGGGTGCAGGAACTGGAGAACGGCGTCGCTACGAACCGTAACCGGCAACTTACGTCGTTGGACAACGTCAGCTACGATCCCGTCTGGAGCCCGGACGGATGGCATGTGGCGTTCGTATCGGAGCACACGGGCAGCGACGATATCTGGGCCATGACGGCCGACGGCCAGAACTTGAGCCAGTTGACCAAGAACGACTGGGAGTGGGAGAAGCACCCCTCTTGGTCTCCGGATGGGCAGAGCATCGTGTATTGGTCCAACAAGGACACCGGCCGGCAGCAGATCTGGATCATGAACGCGGACGGCTCCGGCCAGGA
>JAAYAV010000099.1 GCA_012719195.1 Anaerolineae bacterium
CAGCGCCTCCCCGCTACATCAGTCCTGCTAGTCAGAGTATACAGCGAAGCTGAACTGTTAGCATCCTGCTCGGGCCTCTGTGGCCGTGGTGGCGGATCGGGCACGAGCCCTTGCCGGATGACGGGTCATCCGCGCCCTGCTAGGATGGCGGCAGGCGGCGATAAGCCTTCCCCGGAGGGAAGTGACATGACATCCAAGGAACGAGTGCTGGCGGCACTCCGCTTCGAGCACACCGACAAGGTACCCATCCACCACGTGGGCTTCTCCAGCGACGTGGCCACCGCCCTCATCGGGCGGGAGGCGTACGTGGGCGGGGGCATCCAGCAGTGGCGCGAGGCGACGGCCCACTGGAACGGCCCCGATGCCCACGCTGAGTTCGTCGAGCGCTCCTACCGGGACGCGGTGGACGTGGCGCTGGCAGCAGGGAACGACATCATCCGCCCCTCGTATTGGCGCTACGACCGGGTGCCCACCAAGAAGATCGACGACAACACCTTCCTCTATGAGTACGGACCGGAAGAGGACTGGCGCGTCCTCAAGTACGACCCGGGCAGCGAGCAGTGCGACATCGTCTCCTACAAGCCGCGCCCGGAGGCGACCTTCGCCACCATCGAGCACGAGGTGGCAGCAGCCGAGGCGGCCGTCTCCCAGAGACGCCCGGCGGAGACCGGCCACGCCTTCGAGCGACGGGCGATGGAAGAACTGGGCGACCGCTACGAGATCCGCGTCGGCGGGGTGGGCATGGGGGTTCCCCTACGCGGCATCGAGATCTGGCTGGAGGCCTTGCTCGTCCGGCCCGACCTCATCGAGCGGCTGCTGGACGCGCAGGTGGAGTCGGCCCGGCACAACGTCGAACTCCTCTCGCCCCTCGGCTTCGCCCACTTCTGGGGCGGGACGGACTTCTGCTCCAACGAGGGCCCCATGTTCAGCCCCAGGCTGCTACGGGACGTCTTCCTGCCTCGCTTCCGCGCTGTGACGGAGATCTGCCATCAGCATGGCGGCCTGCACTTCTTCGCCAGCGACGGCAATCTGTGGCCCGTGGCGGACATGATGTTCGGCGACGGCGCCATCGACGGCTACTTCGAGGTGGACGGGCGCGCGGGAATGGACCTGGCGCGGCTGCGGGAGCGCTACCCGCGGCTGATCCTCATCGGCAACATCAGTTCGCACACCGTGCATCTGGGCACTAAGGACGAGATCGTCGCCGAGACGCTGGCGGCCCTGGAAGTGGCCAAGGAGAGCAGCGGCGTGGTCGCCGGTGTCTCCAACTACTTCGTGCCCCACACGCCCATCGAGAACGTCATGACCGTCTTGGAGACCGTCGAGCGCAACCGCTAGCGCACGGGCCCGGGAGGTAGACGATGTCCCACATTCGCGAACACGTGCTCAACCACGACCTGTTCTGCCATCACGACCACCACCGGTCGTACCAGGAGTTCGACGCCGAGCGAGAGGAGTACGACTTCCGCCACGTCCTGGGCTATGCCTCCGCCGACCTGGTCACGGCCGCCGGCACCGTCACTCCGCGCGGTCCAGTGACGCGCGAGGAGGTGGAGCGCTACTGGCCCAAAATGCGCCTCACCGGCTACGGGCGGGCGGTGACGCTGACGGCGCGCGAGCTGTTCGGCCTGGACTACGATCCGGCCAACTTCGACGCCATCACCGCCGCCCTGCAGGACTCCATCAGGGGCCGGTCTGCGCCCGAAGTCTACGACTACTTCGTCCACGAGCGGGCCCGTAACCGCTGGACCATCCAGGACGGCAAGTTCCGCTGCTCGACCACTGCCCTGGAGCCGGGGACCCACCCCGAGTCCTACCGATTCGCTTTCCGCTTCGACGAAGTCACCTATCTGGCCGACGCCGGGCCGATCCAGACGCTGGAGTGCTTTCTGGGCCACCCCGTCTATACCCTGGACGAGATGGTGCAGGGGATCAACGAGGCCATTGATCGCTTCCGGGAGACGGGCAAGCTCGCCGCCATCAAGATCGGCATGGCCTACAGCCGCGACCTGGCCGTTCTCGACCCTACCCGCGCCGAGGCAGAAGCGGCCTTCAACCGCATCCGTACCCGCAAGGCCTTCTGGGGCGGGGTGCAGCAGAACAACGCCGCTGTGAACGCCCCCGAGGCGCGGGCCCTGGGAGACTACCTCTTCCACGCGCTGGTGCAGCGTGCTGCCGATGAGGACCTGCCGGTGCAGATTCACACCGGGTACCTGGCGGGCAACTGGGGCTCGCTGGCGGGAACCAAGGCCCTGCACCTGGTGCCCGTGCTGGAGAAGTACCGCAGCGTGCGCTTTGATCTCTTCCACGCCTCTTGGCCCTGGGCGTCGGAGCTGGGCGCCATCGCCAAGAACTACCCCAACGTGTGGGTTGACATGTGCTGGGCCTGGACGATGAACCCGGCCGAGTCTGAGCGGGCGCTCTCCGAGTGGCTGGATGCGGTACCATTCAACAAGATCTTCGCCTACGGGGCGGATACCGGCTTGCCCTGGAGCAACGTGGGCTACTCCCTCCAGGCCAAGATCGGCATCGCGCGGGTGTTGGAGCAGAAGATCGACGCGGGGTATATGGACGAGGCGACCGCCCGCGAAGTGGCGTCGGCCATCATGCTGGAGAACGGCGAGGAGTTCTACGGGCTGGCCGGCTGAGCAAGGGCAGGCCGTACCCAACCGGGGAGGAACGATGATGCGGAAGCACTTAGGAACAGTGGTGATAGTGCTGGTGCTGGCAGGGCTGTGGTTGACCGGGGCCAGGCCGGCGGCGGCCCAGGGCAACTCCGACCGCACGGTGACGGTGACCGGCGAGGCGGAGGTGCGCGTGGTGCCCGACGAGGTGGTGCTGACGCTGGGTGTGGAGACCTGGGACAAGGACCTGGCGAAGGCGAAGCGAGATAGCGACCTGGTCATCAACCGGTTGTTGGGCCTGGCGGAGGAGAGCGGGATCGAGGAGCGCCAGGTGCAGACGGACTACCTCAGCATCGAGCCGCGTTACGATGACTACTACGACCGGCGGCAGTTCCTGGGCTACTTCGTCCGCAAGACGGTGGTGGTCACCCTGAACGACCTCAGCCTGTTCGAGAACTTCCTCTCGCAGGCGCTGGAGGCGGGCGTCACCCACGTGCACGGGATCGAGTTCCGGACAACCGAGCTGCGGAAGCACCGCGACCAGGCGCGCGCTCTGGCGGTGCAGGCGGCGCAAGAGAAGGCCGCCGCTCTCTGCGCCGAGCTGGGCGAGGAAGTGGGCCGCCCAACGCAGATCGTGGAGCAGTACAGCCGCTGGTGGTCGCCCTACTCGTCCTGGTGGGGGTACGGCTCCGGCTCGTCCATGATGCAGAACGTGGTGGTACAGGCGGGCGAGGGCGGCCAGTACCTGGGTAGCACCGCCCCCGGGCAGATCACCGTCACCGCGAGCGTCTCGGTGACGTTCGCGCTGAAGTAGGGGCCGGCCCCCGCGCCGGCCCGCGGGTGTACCGCGGCAATTGGGAGACGTCGTCGTCTGTTCCGGGAGGCTCCCGAGCACCGGAGAGACGAGCGCCCACCTGAGCCCAAGCGGGGCCTCGCGACGGCCGACCTAATCGCCTTGTGTGTCACAAGAGGGGCTCCGCACCCCCGCGGAGCCCCTCTTGTCGCTGTCGGCCTGGAGTCAGGATCGCCGTCGGCGAAGCAGCACCGCGACGATCACCACGACCAGGGTCGCCAGGCCGAGTACCGCGGGAAGGGTGAGGTTGCCGGTGGTCGCAGCGGGAGCAGCCAGGGCCGGCTCGGTCGCCGGTACCGGGGTGTCGGCTGGGGTCGGAGCGGCGGGAGTTGCGGGCAGCGGCGTGGCCGGCGCAGAAGTCGGCTCTGCGGTCGCTGCCACAGTGGGCGCCGGCTCAGTGGCGGCCGACGTAGCGACAGCCGCTGGCGCCGCCGTCACGGCAAACATGGCGGTCACCTGAGCCCCACCAAGGGTAAGCGGTGGATCGGCGCCGGGGAACTCGAACTGGCCCGGGTCGCCGCGATCGCGATGAACCATGGCGTGCAGCCGCTCGGTGAGGCGGAGCGTGTCTATGAGGACCTCGACGGCGAGGTTCTCGCCGGGAGCGACGCTCGCCTCGCCGATGATGGCCCCTGGGCTCCCGCCCTGATCAGCATGGATCACGACCCAGCTGCCCTCCATGACGACTACCCGACTGATGGTGACTGTGTCGCCCTCGATCTCCTGATCGGCTGCCGCGATGCTGGGCGCGTCCGGATGGACGACGTACCATGAGTTCGCCATCCCCTGGCCGTTGGTGTCTCCTGGGTTGACGTCTTGGGCGTACCGGTAGAGCGGCCGGCCGTTGTAGGTCGCCTGCCGGCCACCCTCGGAGCGGACGATTAGGCCCAGCAAGCCGGCGACTCCGCCTCCCCCGGCCGGCTCACCCTCGGTCAGAAGCAGGGGCGGCCAGAGGGCGGCGCAATCACCCAAGCAATTACTCGCGCCGTCGGAGTCGTTGCTGAAGGCATACAGCGTGCGCCCCTCGCTGTCGACGAGCATGGGGCCGAGATCGTCATGTCGGGCGACCTCCACCGTGGGAGCCTGGGCAGTGGCGATCGCGGGGATGGCAACGAGGGCCAGGGCTAACACGACTAAGCTGAGGTAACGACTGGGTTTCATACAGCAGAGCCTCCCTACGACATGGGTGTCAGGGCGGCGACGGTGGCGGGCGTCAGTCCCGCATGGCCGCGACGGGGTCGAGCCTACCGATGCGCAGGACCGGTACGCCGGCGGCCACAATCACTGCGAAGGTGGCCAGTCCCAGCCCGGCGGCGACTAGGGGAGCCAACTGGGCCAGACTGGGGAAGAGGAAGGGTAGGCCAACCGAGTTACCGATGTTGGTCTGGAGCAGGTAGGTGATCAGAGTGCCGGTGGCTAGGCCGGCGAGCCCGCCGGCAAGGCCGATAGCAGCCGCCTCGATGAGCAGGGAGCCAAGGACGAAGGCCCGGGTGGCGCCCAGAGCCCGCAGCACACCGATCTCACGCCGGCGCGCGGCCACGATCATGGAGAAGATCAGGCCCACCAGGACGATGGCCAGCGCCCAGGTGACGGCCAGGGCAGCCAGCATGCCGC
>JAAYAV010000100.1 GCA_012719195.1 Anaerolineae bacterium
ATGGCATCGGGGGAGCGCATCTTCCAGCTACTGGATACCAAGCCGGACGTAGTCGACAAGCCGAACGCGCAGCCCTTGGAGAGAATCGAGGGTAGAGTCCAGTTCGACGACGTTAGCTTCAGCTACACCCCGGATAAGCCCGTCATTCAGAACGTCAGCCTGGATGTGGCACCGGGGCAGACAGTTGCCTTCGTAGGCTCAACCGGTGCCGGCAAGACCTCGCTGATCAAGATCCTGTCGCGCTTCTATGACGTCACCGGCGGCGCCATTCGCATCGACGGGCAAGACCTGCGTGACGTCACCCAGGAGTCGCTACACCGCCAGGTCGCCATCGTGCTGCAGGAGAACTTCCTCTTCTCCGGTAGCGTGCTCGACAACATTCGTTATGGGCGGCTCGAAGCCTCGGAGGAGGAAGCGATCGAGGCGGCCACGGCGGTCGGGGCTCACGAGTTCATCAGCGAGCTTCCCTATGGCTACCACACCGAGGTGCAGGAAGGCGGCGCCATTCTCTCCACTGGTCAGCGTCAGCTCATCGCCTTCGCCCGCGCCCTGCTGGCAGACCCGCGCATACTGATTCTGGATGAAGCCACGGCGAACATCGACACCCAGACGGAGCGGCTGATCCAGCAGGCCTTGAGGAGACTGCTCCGGGGCCGGACTTCTTTCGTGATCGCTCACCGCCTTTCTACCATCGTGCAGTCGGACGTGATCGTGGTGATCGAGCAGGGGCAGGTTCAGGAGATGGGCAAGCATCAGGAACTGCTGGGGAAGCGGGGTCGCTACTACGAGCTGTACACGCTGCTGAACTCCCGTCAGCGCGCGCTGGAAGAGGGAATCGGCTAGCAAGCTCTGTACTGCTAGCTGCGCTCGTCGCTGGCGCAGAGGAGTGAGACGGGCGCGAAGCTGCGGCGGTGCAGGGGTGTCGGGCCAAGGGCCTCCAGCGCCCGCCGGTGGCCGGCGGTGCCGTAACCCTTGTGCTGCTCGAGGCCGTAGCCGGGGAACACCGCCGCTAGTTCCGTCACGAGCCGGTCCCGCGTAACCTTGGCGACAATGGAGGCGGCGCTGACGCTCGCGCAGAGCCGATCCCCGTCCACAACCGCGCAGGCGCGGTACCCACGTGGACAAGGCCCGATGCCGTCCACCAACACGAAATCGGGCGCCGGAGAGAGACGCTCCAGCGCCCGCTGCATAGCCAGTATGTTGGCGCACTGTATGCCTAGGTGATCCACAGCGGCCGCACTGACAGCCGCCACCCCTACCGCCAGCGCCACCTTCTCGATCTGGCTCAACAGCGACTCACGGACCCGGGGCGATAGCAGCTTGGAGTCCGCCAGGCGCGGCAACAGGTCTAGCTCCACGTCGGGAGGCAGAACCACCGCCGCCGCTACCACCGGCCCAAAGAGCGCCCCCCGGCCGGCCTCGTCCACTCCCGCCACCCAGCGGTAACCCTCTCGCCACCAGGTGGCCTCCAGAGAGAGCCGGACTTCCACGGGCGGCGCGTCCTCAGGGCCGCCTACTAGCGCAGCCGGGCCTTCTTGCCGACGCGGTCGCGGAGGAAATACAGCTGCTTACGGCGGGTCCTGGCACCGCGGATCACCTCGATCTTAGCGAGGCGAGGCGAAAGCAGCGGGAACGAGCGCTCAACCCCCACTCCGTGGCTGGCGATGCGCCGGATGGTGGCGACCGGGCCCATGCCGGTCTTGCGCATCCGGATCACGGTGCCCTGGAACGGCTGCAGGCGCTCTCGCTGCCCCTCGACGATGCGGACCTCGAGACGGACCGTATCACCACTCCGCAGAGTGGGGACTTCCTTATTCGCCACTTCGGGCGATACCACCGACAGCAAGTCGGCCATGGCGCTAGCCCTCCTAGTAACTGCTCGCACGAAGAGTGAATATAGCACGCGGCCTCCAGTCTGGGCAAGGTCAGCCTCTCCACCACCCTCCGCGCCGGTTGACTCGCTCTCCCGCCAGCGTTAACCTGCTGCCAGTGCCGACCTCCACCCCAAGCGTGGTCTGAGGAGACCTTATGTCTACTATTGTCACCTTCGGCGAGGCCATGATCCGACTATCGCCGCCCGGCTTCCGTCGCCTGGAGCAAGCCACCAGCCTGGACATGACCGCCGGCGGCGCCGAGCTCAACGTGGCCGTCGCCCTGGCGCGTCTGGGGCATGACGCCGCCTGGGTGAGCCGCCTCCCCGACAACCCGCTCGGCCGCCTCTGCCGCAACCGCGCCCGCGAGTTGGGAGTGAACACCTCCCACGTCGTCTGGTCACCCTCCGATCGGATGGGCGTCTATTTCCTCGAGTTCGGGGCTGCTCCCCGGGCCAGCTCCGTGCTGTACGACCGGGCCGCGTCCGCCATCAGCCGCATCTCCGTCGGCGAAGTGGACTGGCCCGCCGTCCTCGACGGGGCGCGCTGGTTCCACACCAGCGGCATCACCCCCGCCCTGTCCGGTAGCGCATCCGCCGTCACCGCCGAGGCTGTCTCCGCCGCTGCGGCCTCGGGCTGCACCGTCTCCTACGACCTCAACTACCGCGCTCGACTGTGGACCGAGCAGCGCGCCCGCGAGGTGCAGGTACCGCTGCTGGAGAAGGTGAATGTCCTCTTCACCACCGAGGAGGACACCAAGCGGGTTCTCGGCATCACCGGCGACGGCTACCAGCAGGTGGCGGAGAAGCTGGTGGAACGCTTCGGCTTTGAGGCGGTGATCATCACCCTCCGCGAGGACCTGTCCGTGTGGAAGAACCGCTGGTCGGCGCTGCTTTACACTGGCGGCCGCCACTATGCCGGTCCCACCTATGAGGTTGAGATCGTTGATCGTGTCGGCGCGGGCGACTCCTGTAGCGCCGGTTACATGCACAAGGTGCTGTCGGGCGCCGGGCCCCAGGAGTCCGTTGACTTCGGGGTCGCCTACTCCGCCCTCAAGCACACCATCCCCGGTGACTTCAACTTGGCCACGGCGGAGGAGGCCGAGAGGCTTCTGTCCGGCGGCGGCCTTCGCATCGCCCGCTGAGGAGGGCCCATTGGACAAACGCAGCATCGCTGAGCGCATTGAGGCCGCCGGGGTAGTGGCGGTGGTTCGGCTTTCGCAGGCCTCCGAACTCGCCCGCGTGGCGGACGCCATCCGCGCCGGCGGGGTGGACATCATCGAGTTCACCCTCACTACACCCGGAGCGCTCAAGATCATCGAGGATTCGGCGGCTCGCTTCGGCGACGACGTGCTCCTCGGCGCCGGTACGGTTCTCGACTCAGAGACGGCCCGGGCCGCCATTCTGGCCGGCGCGCAGTTCATTGTCTCCCCCACCACCGACTTCGCTACCATTGAACTCTGTCACCGCTACGGCAAGGCTGTGGTACCGGGAGCCTTCACCCCTACCGAGATCCTGGCCGCCTGGCAGGCGGGAGCCGACTTCGTCAAGGTCTTCCCCGCCGGCGTGGTCGGGCCCGGCTACCTGAAGGACGTCCGCGGCCCCCTGCCGCAGGTGAAGCTCATCCCCACCGGTGGCGTCGGCAAGGTCAACGCCGGCGACTTCATCAAGGCCGGCGCTGCCGCGCTGGCCGTCGGGGGCGATCTGGTCAGCAACAAGCTGGTGGACTCCGGCGACTTCGCTCAGCTTACTGCCAACGCGCGGGAGCTGGTGGCGGCGGTGCGCGCCGCCAGGGGACTCAGTTGACCGACTGCACTGACCTGGAGCCCACAGTTGGTGCTGCCGAGGACGTCGGCGAGCGCGCCTACCGGCTGATGCGCAGCGGCTACTCCTGAGCGGAAGCCGTTCTGCTCGCGGTCGGCGAGCATCTGTGCACCGAGGTTCCGGGAGCGGCAATGCGCGCGGCAGCCGGCTTTGGAGGCGGCGTGGGTTCGACGCACGAGGAGCTCTGCGGCGCGTTCACCGGCGGAGTGTTGGCTCTCGGCCTCCGCTATGGGCGCGACGACTCCAGCGGCGACAAGAGCCTGGCGGTGGAACTGACGCGCCGCTGGCGTGAGGTGTTCCTGGAGCGCTTCCGCCACCTTCAGTGCCGGCCCATCTACGACCTGGTGCACGAACCGGGGCAGCCCGGCACTTGCGCCGTCATCGGCCGGGAGGCGGCTGCGGCTCTGGCGTCCCTGCTGGAGGAGTCCGATTGCGCCCCCGCCGACGAGACGCCTTAGGAGCCGACCCATCGTGAGCACACCGACGCTGGAGCAATACCGCGGCGCCATCTATGGCCTCGCCATCGGAGACGCCCTCGGCTGGCCCAAGGAGGGCACCGGTCCCGTCCACGTGGACGGGCCGGTGTCGGACCTTCCTGATCCGGCGCTCTACACGGACGACACCCAGATGTCGCTCGCGTTGGCGCGGGCTCTCCTCCGAGCCGGCGATGACTCCCACGAAACGCTGATGCAGGCCGTCGCGGAGGAGTTCGCCGCCTGGGGGATGAGCCCCGATAACAACCGCGCCCCGGGCGCCACCTGTATGCGGGCGATCGGCAGGCTGCGGGCGGGCGCCCCCTGGGCCGAGGCCGGCATCGCCTCGTCCAAGGGCTGCGGCACGGCGATGCGCACCGCACCCGTGGGGCTCTACTACCACGGCAACGATGATCAGCTGCGCGACGTGGCGCGAGACAGCAGCCGGATCACGCACGGCCACACCTGTGCCCTGGCCGGCGGCATCGCCACTGCCTTTCTGGTCTCGCGCGCTCTAGACCGGGAGGACCCCAGTCGTATGCCGGCACAACTGCTCGAGTTTGCCGGCGGGCTCTGTACTGAGTTCGACGAGCGCATCCGCCAAATGCAGTCGCTACCGCTGACCGGAGACCCACTGCCACACTGCCGCACGCTCGGGCAGGGCTGGGTGGCGGAGGAGGCGGTGGCTCTCGCCCTCTACTGCTTCGTGCGGACTCCGGAGGATTACCGGGCCACGGTCGTTGCGGGGGCGAACATCGAGGGCGATAGCGACAGTGTAGCCTGCATCGCCGGCGCCATCAGCGGGGCCTACAATGGCGAGCGATCGCTGCCGCCCGACTGGATTCGGCGCATCGAAGATAGCGACTACTTGGGTCAAGTGGCCGAACTCTTGCACGCCGGCTGGCGACAGCGCCACCAAATACCGTCCCTGGGAGGGGATCAGTCATGAAGCTGGTGATGTTCTCCAAGCATCTTGCCGAGTTGTCCATCGAGGAAGCGGCGCGCCGGGCGGGCGAGATCGGCTTCGAGGGGCTCGACCTAACCGTCCGCGAAGGTGGGCACATCCAGCCTGCCGACGCCGTTGCCGCGTTGCCGCCGGCGGTGGAGCGGGTGCGGCAAATGGGTTACGACATCCCCATGATCACCACCGGCATCACCAGCGCCGAAGACCCTAATGCCGAGGATGTGTTTCGCGCTGCGTCTGCTGCCGGGGTACGGGACCTCAAGCTGGGATACTGGCGCTATGAGGGCTTCGGGAGCATGCGCCGCCAGATCGAGGAGGTACGCGACCTCCTCGACGGCATCGCCGAACTGGCGAGCAAGTACCAGGTCCGCGCCAACCTTCACATCCACAGCGACGACTTCGTCACGGCCGAGGCGCCAGTGGTGTGGCAGCTGCTCCTCGGCCGTGACCCCGATGTCCTCGGCGCCTACATAGACCCCGGACACATGACGGTAGAGGGCGGCGGCAGCGGCTGGAAGATGGGCATGGACCTGCTCACACCCTGGATCAACCTGGTTGCCATCAAGAGCATGGGCTGGTTCCACCACTATGACGAGACGATGGGCCAGGAGAAGTGGGTCGCCAAGCTTGTGCCCCTGTCCCAGGGCCTGGTTCCCTGGAAGGAGTGCTTCGGCTACCTCCGCGAGATCGGGTTCGACGGCACCGTGTCGGTCCACAGCGAGTACCAGGGGTCGCACTCGTGGCGCGATCTGAACCTGGAGGAGTTGGTTGCACAGACGGTAGAGGACCTGACCTTCCTCAAGAAGGTCATCGCCGAGGTCTACTCGGAGCAGTAGGTGGCGCCGGGACCAAGCAAGAGGCCCCCGACCAGGGGGCCTCTTGTGCCTGACTGTCTTGGCGCGGCGCCGTCCGGCGGGCTACTGGCTGGCCTGATCCCGGAAGTAGTTGAGAAGACTGCCGGCGAGGATGACTTCCACCTGCCGCTCCGTGAGGCTGTGCTTCACCGCGATCGTTGTGTCCTTGGTCAGGTTCCGCACCGACAGCGGCCGCCGCTGCCGCAGCGCCTCCCGAAGACCCTCCAGCCGCAGTACGTCTCCCTGCTCCACCTTCCCGGCCTCTTCGGCGTTGGCGAACTCCAGCGGGATGATGCCGAAGTTCACCAGATTGGCGGCGTGGATGCGGGCGAACGAGGCCACCAGCACCGCGCGCACGCCAAGGTACCGCGGGGCTATGGCAGCGTGCTCGCGGCTGGAGCCCTGGCCGTAGTTGGAGCCACCGACGACGAACCCTGTGTCGGCCTTGCGTGCCCGAGCAGGGAACTCCGGGTCCACCCGCGAGAAGGTGAACTCGCTGATCGCTGGGATGTTGGAGCGGAGCGGCAGCACCTGGGCACCGCCGGGCATAATGTGATCGGTGGTGATGTTATCGCCCACCTTGAGCAACACCGGCCCCTCGAG
>JAAYAV010000101.1 GCA_012719195.1 Anaerolineae bacterium
GAGCAGCAGACCCCGGCCAGCGCCTCCAAGACGCGCAGGTCCTGCTTGCGGGGGTAGACCTGCGTAGCCACCTGAAAAGCCTGAAGCCCCAGTGCGTCCATCACCCAGGTCTCAAGGTCTTCGGAGTTCGCTGAGGATGTTGCCAGCAGGCGCCCGTACGAGGCGGCCGTGCCCACGGCGCCCTTGAGGCCCTTTCCCCGAATGCTGGCGTGACAGGAGTCAACGGCCTCCAGATCCTGTAGGAAATCCTGGGCATACTGGCTCAGCCGGTAACCGATGGTGGTGGGCTCGGCGGGCTGGATGTGAGTGAAGCCCATGCAGGCGACATCGGCCTGGTCGCGAATGCGTACGACGAGGCTGCGGAGGAGGTGCGCCAAGGAGTCCCCAATGAGGCCGAGAGCCTCCTTAAGGCGCAGAGCGTCCGCGTTGTCCTCGATGTCCATGCTGGTGGCGCCCAGGTGGATCTTGCCGCCGCCAACCGGGCACTGCTCGGCGAAGGTCCGGATCTCGGCCATCAGGTCGTGGCGAATCTCCTTCTCGATGGCCTCCGACCGTTCAATGTCAATGTCGCCGGAGTGGAGACGGATGTCTTCCAGTTCCGCCGCCGATACCAGCCCGGCGCGCGACTGCGCCTGGGCCAGCGCCACCCACACGCGCCGCCACTGCCGACGCTTGTTGGCCTCGGACCACACCGCCCGCATGGCATCGCTGCCGTAGCGCCAGGTGAAGGGCGAGAGGTAGGTCTCGTGGTCGAATGACTGCATCGCGGTATCGTTCCCTCGAGTCTAGATCTGGGCGGCGTAGCGGATGCCGCTGGCGAAGAGTGCCAGGCCGGACCGTCCGCCTTCGCCGCGCGTCCACTGTGGGTGCTGCTCCGAGAAGATGTGGTCCTCGGGATGGGGCATGAGCCCCATCACATTGCCGGCAGCGTTGCAGATGCCCGCGATCCCATCCACGGAACCGTTGGGGTTGTCGGGATAGTCCGCCGAATCTCCGGAGGCGTTGACGTAGGTCAGCGCGACCTGGTCACGATCGTGCAGTTCGGCACGCGTCTCCTGATCGATGGGTAGGAAGCGGCCCTCGCCGTGGGCCACCGGGCAGAAGATCATCTCGTCTAGCCCGCGAGTGAAGACAGACGGGCTGTTCCGATTGGGTCGCAAATGCACCCAGCGACACTCGAAGCGGTTGGAGGCGTTGGTGGTGAGGGTAGCGCGTATGCGCCCGGCAGGTCCGGGCAGTAGGCCGGACTTAACCAACGCCTGGAATCCGTTGCAGATGCCCAGGATAGGCTTGCCGGACGCGGCGAAAGAGCTGAGGTCGTCGCCGAGCCCATGGGTGAGAGCGGCGCCTAGAGTCCTGCCGCCGAGGGAGTAGAGGAGATCGGTCGCGAGCACCCGGCCGGCGCCCAGGTTGTCTCCATAGGAGAAGCCGCCGGGCAGCAGCAGCATCTGATAGTCGGAGAGCCGCCGTGCACCGGCACGGACCTGGTTGATATGCACCACCTCCGGGTCGCCGCCTGCCGCTTCACAGGCCACGGCGGCATCGCGGTCTCGGTTGGTGCCCGATGCTACCAGTATGAGCACGCGCGGCTTCATTGTCTCAGTCCTCGCGATAGTGGGCCCCGATGCTGCGCCGGTCTTCCCAGGCGGCCGAGGCGATGAGGATTGCCGTCTCCACGCTGTTACGCAGCCCAATGAGGCTGTCACTTAGGCGCACGCGGCGGTAGAAACGGCTGATGTCGGACCGCAGCTGGGTCAGGTCCTCCATGGCGCGCTCAAGGCGGCGCTGGCTGCGCACCAACCCAACGTAGTTCCACATGATGTACTTGATCGTGGTTAGGTCCTGGAGGATCAGCGCCGGGTCCACCTGCTCCACCGAACCGGGATCGGCCCAGGGCGGGATGTCCTTGGGATCGACCGGCAGCCCGTCGAGGCTGCGTAGGGCGTCGTCGGCGGCGCGATGACCCCAGACCAAGCCCTCCAGCAAGGAGGCACTGCCTAGGCGGTTGGCCCCGTGCACGCCGGTGCAGGAGACCTCGCCGGCGGCGTAGAGGTTCTGGATGCTGCTTCTTCCCCACCCGTCCACCCAGACTCCGCCGATGAAGTAGTGCGCCGCCGGGACTACCGGTATCAGCTCCTTGGTGATGTCCACGCCCAGGCGAAGGGCATTCTCGTGGATGTAGGGGAAGCGCGCCCTGATCTCGTTCGCGCCCAGGTGAGACTTGAGGTCGAGGTAGACGTGCAGGGCGCCAGTGGAGAGCATCTCGTAGTGAATGCTGCGGGCGACCACGTCGCGCGGGGCCAGGTCCTTCCACTCGGGAGCGTACCGCTCCATGAAGGCCTCGCCGTTCTGGTTCACCAAGTGCGCGCCCGCTCCGCGAACCGTCTCCGATACTAGGAACTCCGCCTTGCCCTGATGGTAGAAGGCGGTGGGATGGAACTGGATGAACTGGGCGTGGAGCATGCGCGCTCCCGCTCGAGCCGCCATGGCGACTCCGTCGCCCCGGGCGATGGGCGGGTTGGTGGTGTGCAAGTAGATCTGCCCCACGCCACCGGTGGCTAGGATGATCTTCTTGGCCAGTATGGTGAGCACCTCGCCGCTTCGCTGGTCAAGCACGTATGCGCCCACACAAGTGAGGGGCTTGTAGGCGTCGAGGGCATTCAGGGAATGGTGGGACAGGGTGAGCAGGTCGACGGCGGTGTGGTGGGCGAGGAGCGAGATGTTCGGGTGAGACGACAACGCCTCTACCAGCTTCTCCTCGATGGCACGACCGGTGCTGTCCTCCACGTGGACGATACGCTCGGTGGAGTGGGCTGCTTCCTTCACGTACTCCAGGACTTGGTCGGGGCCGAGGGCGAAGGGCACCTTCAGCTTTCGGTGAAGGAACTCCTCCACCAGGACGGGGCCGCTGCCCACGAGCAGGTCCACCGCCTCCGGGTTATTGATGCCCGCTCCGGCCCGATAGAGGTCCTCGGCGAGGAGCCCGGCCGAGTCCGTGGGCCCGCGCGCGATGATGCCGCCCTGGGCATAGTAGGTGTTGGCCTCGTGCGGGTCGCTGGCGGCGGAGACTATGGTGACCCTGGCGCTGGAGACTTCGGCGAGGCGGAGGGCGGCAGAGCCGCCCGCGATGCCGCTGCCGATGATCAGTACGTCGGTGATGATCTGATCGCTACGCTCGCTCATTGGATCTCCAGCATGCGCGCCAGCGCCTGCCGGGCCTCGGCGGCGGTTTCGGGCGGCACCTCGACCACGTTGACCGGCGTCCCGGCGGCGAGGTTCTCGAGGGAGTAGCACAGGTTGTACAGGTCGGTGCGGGCCATCGCCACGCAGCCGGAGCGGCGTAGGGGAACCACTGTCTTGTCGGTGTTCTCATGCGCCAGACGCA
>JAAYAV010000102.1 GCA_012719195.1 Anaerolineae bacterium
GCCACTTCCGCCGTCGCCCAGTTGACGCCTCCGTCCTGGCTGCGACGGCAGAACAACGTGCCCCCCGACCCGCCAACGTACAGCAGGTAGACGCGGCCTTCGTCCGCCGCCAGGGCCACCTGCGCCTCTTCATCCACGCCGGCGGCCAGCAGCGTCCAGACATCCCACCCCGTCGCCGCCTGCACCGGGGTGCGGGAGAAGTAGAGATCGCCTTCTCCGTCCACCCGCGCCCGCAGCAGGTAGCCATCGTCATAGGCGAAGGCGCAAGGACCGTCGTCCTCGGACCCGGCGTACACCTCCGTCGGGCGCAGCCGCCCCACGCCCACGTGCCGGTCGTCCACCGTCACCTGCACGTGCGGCCGGGCGACACGGCTCCTCTGTGCCGAAAGCAATGTAGATGTCAACGAAAGCATCGGCTCTCCTCGCACTATCCATCTCGCGCCCATGACTCACGCCAAGGCGCAAAGAAGCGGAACCCCCTGCGCCCCTACGTCGACGCCATCCCCCGCCCACTCCGCCCCCAACCCACCCCGCACCCTTCAGCGCCCCACCCCAGCGTCATTCCACGCCCGCTCGCGTCATTCTGAGCCCGTCCCCGTGTCATTCTGAGCCAGTGCACGGCTTCGCCGTGCACGAGGCGAAGCCGTGCACGAGGCGAAGAATCTCCCCGTCCGCCACCTCATAAATCGCCTTCACATAGTCCAAAAGTCTTAGTTGAGTGCCACGCTCATCGTTGACGGCCGCCGTAAAGTACTCTATCCTTTAGTGCAATGCTGTATGTACAACTCAATACATCCGGCCGCCACAACCCTCGCGGGTTCCCCCAGTCCCAAGGAGGCTTCGATGACGCGCAAGACCGTCGTTCGACTCCTCATCCTCCCCCTGTTGGTCGCCCTGCTCTGCGCCGGGCCGGCCCTGGCCCAAGAGCAGGAGGTGTTCCCCGACATTTCCGCTCAGGCCGCCCTGGGCAGCGCCTTCACCTACCAGGGCCGCCTCCTGGACGGCGACCTCCCCGCCAACGGCACCTATGACCTGGAGTTCAAGCTCTACGATGCCGCCACGGCCGGCGCTCAGAAAGGCGCGACCGTTACCAAAGAGGACGTGGCCGTCACCAACGGCCTCTTCACCGTGGACCTGAACTTTGGAGGTAGCGACCTCTTCAACGGCCAGGCCCTCTGGCTGGAGGTCGGTGTACGGCCCGGCCCCAGCGCCGATCCCTTCACCGCTCTTGCCCCCCGCACGGCCCTGAACGCCGCCCCTTACGCCCTCAGCCTGATGCCGGGCGCCAGTATCTCCCGGGACTATGGCGGCAATACTCTCAGCGTCCACAACGGCTGGCCGGGCGGCGCGTGGCTGGTGTCCAAGACAGCTCTCTCCGCCTGGACTAGCGACGGCACCGCCGTAGTGGGCAACGCCGGCACCGGCGCGGGCGTCATAGGTGTCCACGCCGCCGGCACCGGTACCAGCCCCGGCGTGAACGGCAGGACTTCATCCGTGGAAGCCGACGCTGCCGGCGTCTTAGGTAGGGCCAGCGCCACCGCGCCCACCGGCAGCAACGCCGGCGTCCGGGGCGAGAACGCCTCCACCAACGGCTACGGCTACGGCGTCTACGGCTCCCATGCCGGCATGGGGGTGGGTGTGGACGGCGTCTCCGAATCCGGCAGTGGCGTGCAGGGAGTCGCCAACGCCGCCGGGTTCCTCAACGCCGGCGTCAGGGCCGTCGGTAACAATGACGCGACAGGCCTCTATGCCTACAGTGCAACCGGCAACATCATCACGGGCTACTCCTCCGCTGTCCCCTTCGGCAACCTGCGCTTCCGCGTGAGCAACCTCGGCAATGTGAGCGCCGACGGCGCTTTCGTGCCCAGCGGCGCCGACTTCGCCGAGATGCTCGCCGCCGAAGCGGCCGTCGAAGCGGGCGACCTGCTCGCCATCGGCCCCGACGGAACCCTGGTCAAGGCCGCCGGCGCCTATACCACCACCGTGGCCGGCGTCTACTCCACCAACCCCGGCTTCATCGGCGGTGGCGGCGGAGCGGAAGGCGAAGGCCTGGAGGGCAAGGTGCCCCTGGCCGTCGTGGGCGTCGTCCCCGTCAAGGCCTCGGACCAGAACGGCGCCATCGTCCCCGGCGACCTCCTAGTCGCCAGCGACACTCCCGGCCACGTCATGAAGGGCACCGAGCGCGACCTGATGCTAGGCGCCGTGGTGGGCAAGGCCCTCTCCGGCCTGGAGAGCGGCACCGGCACCATCAGCGTCCTCGTCACCCTCCAGTAGAGGAGGTGCCACATGTGGCGCAGACTCACGCGCACCCGTAGGGGCCTGTACATCGGAGCGGTCGTCCTGCTGGCCCTGCTCCTGGCCGGCGGCGTCGCCCTCGCCCAGACGGGCGGCCCCTATGACCTCACCTGGAACACCTTCGACGGGGGCGGCGGCACCGCCACCGGCGGCTCCTACACCCTCTCCGGCACCATCGGCCAAGCCGACGCCGGCGCCATGTCCGGGGGCACCTACACTCTCTACGGCGGCTTCTGGGACGGCGGCAGTCCATCCGGCGCCGTCATCTACACCCCGCTGGTGCTGAGCCAATAGGAGGTAGCGAAGCGAAGAAGCC
>JAAYAV010000103.1 GCA_012719195.1 Anaerolineae bacterium
GAGATGGCCCGCTTACAGATGTGCGGCCGCTGCTGCTTCACCCACACTTCGGCGAACTCGCCGTTCCACCGCCACACCCCGCAGGGCCGCTCCGGGCCGATCCAGGTGTTCTGTCCCATGGAGTAGCTGAACTCGATGATCTTGTCGGCTTCAGCGAAGCCCTTCTCCACGTCGCCGTGGCCCTCCACGTAGAGACCGCCGGCGTCGAGGTTGCCGGCGGGATTGTCCTCGGGGTTGGTGAGCGGCGCACCCGTCTCGCGCGCCTTCAGGATGTCGAGATTGAAGGGGCGCTGCGCCCACTCTACCCGGATGAGCTTGAGAGCCTGCTCGGCTATCTCCTCGCTGTCGGCGCAGACGAAAGCGCCCAGCTCTTCGCCGTGCCAGTGAGCCACTCGGGACAGCGGCGCCACGTTGTTCAGCTCGTGCCCGCCCAGGCTCGCTCCCTCAGGCAGCTCCGGGTCGTCGTAGCGGAGCACCGCCCTCACGCCCGGGTACTTCTCGGCCTCAGAGGTGTCCATGCTGACGATCTCGGCGTGCGGATACGGCGAGGTGAGGAACCTGCCGAACAGCATTCCGGGCAGGTTCACATCCACGGTGTACTTGGCTGCGCCGGTGGCCTTCTCGTAGCCGTCGGTGCGCCGCACGCCCCGCTTGCCGATACTCTGGAACTCCTCGAGGGGATACTTGTCGGCGCGCTTGTTGTCGAAGGACTCGAGCATCCTCTGGCGCTGGGTGTCATCCACGGCTGCCACCCCCCCTCAGCACGGCGGCGGCTTCCTGTATGGCTTTGATGTGCGCGGGGTAGGTTCCGCAGCGGCACAGGTTGCCCACCATGGCTTCTTTGATGTCATCCACAGTGGGATCGGGATTGCGGTCAAGAAGAGCCTTGGCTGTGACCACGAAACCGGGAGTGCAGAACCCGCACTGCATGCAGCTGTGCTTGATGTAGGCGTCTATGAGGGGGTGGTTGGATCTGGCGATGCCCTCTACGGTCTCGATGGGCCTGCCCCCGCACTCGACGGCCAGCATCATGCAGGAGAGGACTGGTCTGCCATCCATGATCACGGTGCAGGCGCCGCACGCGCCTTCGCCGCAGAATTCCTTCGTCCCGGTCAGCCCAAGCTTCTCAGAGAGCACGTACTGGAGGGTCCACTGGGGTTCCACTCGTACGGTGTGAGTCTCCCCGTTGACAATCAGGTCCACGGTATCCTCCGATACGGCTCTCGTCCGTTCGACTGTCGCCATTCTTCACCACCCCCTGATGCTCAGACTCTGCAAATACGGCTTTGTGGCTCAAGCTCCACAATAGTACTCATCGGGCGCCGAGGCTACGGCTATCCGGCATCGTCGTCCGGTGTCAGGGCACGATCACATAACTGGCTGATATTGAGCACCGGGATCTCAAGCCCCGCTCGCCGGACCCCGTAGGCGAGTTGCATCATGCACGACGGACACTCGGTGACCACCACGGATGCGCCGGTGGCGCGTACGAAACCGGTCTTGCGATCGATGATGGCCGCCGATGTCTCCGGGTGCATCACTGCATAGGTGCCGGCGGCTCCGCAGCAGGAGTCCGACTCGTCCATCTCTTTGAACTGTACCCCGGGTAGCGAGCGCAGTATCTCTCGGGGCTGGGAGACCACGTTCTGGTACCGGCGCCCCAGGTGGCAGGGATCGTGGTAGGTGACGATCGTCGCGGCGCCTGGCTCCGCCGCCGCCTCGCCCGGCGCGCCGGCCACTGCAGCCCGCTCCAGCGGCGCCGCGAGCCCGCCCTTCTCCATGACGAACTCGCTGAAACTGCGGATCTTATCCCCGAGCGCCTGGGCGCGCTTCGACCACTCGGCGTCGTCCGCCAGAAGATGTGGGTACTCCTTGAGATGGCCCGAACAGCTTCCACACTCCGAGACGATAGCCTCGAATCGGGCTGGGTCGCCGAGTCGTCGTAGGTTCTCCCGAGCCAGCGCGGCTGCACCCTCCAAGTCGCCATAACCATAGGCAGCAAGCCCGCAGCAGCAATTGTCCAAGACTTCGATGGCGAATCCCATGCGTTCCAGCACCCGAACGGTAGCCTCGCCCACCTCAGGCAGGACGTAGTTGTAGCCGCACGACATCCAGTAACCCACCAAGGGGCGGTCGCCGGCGGTCCGGGATGCGTCGGTCGGCGCTGTCACCGGCCCAGCGTCCGCCGCCACGGGCCCAGCGGCCGCCGCCGGCGGCCGGCGCTTGGCCAGGCGTGAAGTCAGAAGCTTCCCCGGTTTCGCGGAGCCCAACTCCAGGGCTCTCTCCAGCTTGGGGCTGAGCAGGCCCACGAGGCCCGCGCGCCGGGCCATCTCAACAAGGCCCGTTTTCCGGAAGGCCCAGACGAATCGCACGAGGGCCCGCATGAGACGGGGGCGCGGGAGTAGGCTGCGGAACACCCGGCGCTGCCAGAAGCTCCGGCCGAATCGCTCGGCATAGGCGTGCCGGAACGAGATGACGATCTCGTCTGTCCTCATGGCGGGGAAGCAGTTGTCCGCGCAGGCGCGGCAGAGAAGGCAGTTCGAGAAAGCGTCTTTCTCTTCGGGCCCGATCTCCAGATGGTCCTCGAGGATGTTGCGATAAAGGGCCACCTTGCCCCGAGCGACGTACGCCTCCCGCCCTGTGGCTCGGAAGATCGGGCAGGAAGGCTGGCAGAACCCGCACTTGCTGCAGGTCATGACGTGATCGCGGAGCGCCTCGAACTCCTGGGGAGGGCCGCCTGCGCTGCGTTGATCGCCCGCGCCGCCTGCCTGTGGGCCGTGAGCCGTCTGTCCGTCGCCGTTCACTAGATGCCTCCCACGAACCGGCCGGGGTTGAGTGTGCGGTGAGGATCGAACCGCTGCTTGATGGC
>JAAYAV010000520.1 GCA_012719195.1 Anaerolineae bacterium
GCCCAGCAACATCCCGCTTCAGAGTGCGCCCCACCTGCCGATAACTGAAGTGGCGCGAGTAGAGGCGACCGATCGCTAGCTCCGGTCCTGGTCAGCCGCCGCCGCTCTTTGTCGCCAACATGCCTGGAGGTTGACATGACCAGACTTCGTCGCACCTGCATCCGCTTGGCCCTGGCTCTAGCACTAGCGATTGGGCACCTGCCTGCCGGTGCACTAGCCGCGCAGGCAAACGCTGAACGGCCACTCCCCGCGCCCACGACCTCGCTCGCCGCCGCGTCACCGGCTCCCGACGCTACCGTGCCGGTGTCCATCTCCACAGATACCACCCTCACCAACGACCGCGTCTGGGTAGCCACCAACAGCGTCCGCGTCCGCGCTGGGGCGACCCTCACCATCGAGCCCGGTACGACGATCCGCTTCGTAGAGAATGCCTTTCTGGTGATCGAGGGCGCTCTCGTCGCGGACGGTCAAGGAGGCGAGCCGATCCTGCTCACGGCCGATGCCGATGAACCCCGGCCCGGTGCCTGGGGTGGCTACTACTCGATGACCACGGCCAGCATCCTCTTTCTGCCCGGCAGCGCTCCTGCCCTACTCGATGCCACCGGCGAGTATGTGTCCGGCTCCATCATCCGGAACGCCGTGGTGGAGTACGGGATGGGGATCGCCTGCCGCAGCGCCTCGCCACTGATCGAGGGTAGTACCATCCGTCATCACGGCGGCATCGTCGCGGCCGCGTTGGCCGGCTTGGTGGACGCCGTCAGCCTTGCCAGCGACACCGCCCCAGTCATCCGCGGCAACGCCATCACCGACAACGACGTGCTGGGGCTGTACCTCTCGACGTCCGAAGCGGTGGTGGCCGGAAACGTCATCGCCCGGAATGCCGGGGCCGTGGCCCTAGATGGTGCGGCCGAGATCAGCGAGAACCTGATCACTGCCAACCGAGCAATCAGCAGCGCTTACGCCAGCAACGTACCTACGGCCATTCTCGCCTCCGCCGGTTCGATCCACGGAAACAGCGTCTTCGGCAACCAGACCAGTCTTGCCTTCCGGTACACCGCTGGCGAGAGCAGCACGATGGACATCTCCGGCAACTACTGGGGGTCAACCTCGGCCGACGAGATCGAGTCGATGGTCTACCACTCTCAGGACGACTTCACCCTCGGGACGGTCGTCTTCAGCCCCTTCCTGACGGAGCCGGCTCCAGGAACGCCTAACTTCCTGGCCGGCGTGGACGTCACCCCCGGTGATCCGGTGGGACCCGGACTGGCCACTTTCACCGTTCGCTTTGCCGATGCGATGGACCAGAGCGTAGACCCCCGGGTTGTCTTCCACCTGGCCGAGGGCGGCACCTGGACGCAGTACAACCGGGAGAACTCCGGCCTGCCCGCGGGCGAGGTTGTCTCCATCGCGCAGTCTCCCGACAGTACCATGTGGTTCGGTACCTTGGGAGGCGGCGTCGCCCGCTTCGACGGCAAGGAATGGCTGACCTACACCACCCGGAACTCCGGCCTCGGCGGCAATCTGGTCAGCGGCCTCGCCATCGTCGATGACGACGAGCTCTGGTTCAGCCACCGGAGCCGTAGCGACCTCCTCCTGAGCCACCTACAGGACGGCGAGTGGGAGGCCTTCTCCCGGGGCGAGTGCGAAGTCGACGACCCTCTGTTCCTGGCGGAGAGCGACCTGTACAGCTTCGGGGCCATCCCCGAGCCCATCGATGGCCTCTGCGACGCGTCGGGCATCGCCGTTGATGGGGCCGGCTCGGTCTTCGTCGCCACTTACGGCGTGATGCAGTATGACGGCAGCACCTGGCGGCTGCACGGCCCAGACACCGGCTTGCCCGAGGCCTGGGTGGACTCGGTCGCGACCGGCAGCGGTGGCTCCATCTGGGCGACCCCGGAGTACGAGGGTCTGGCCCGCTATGACGGATCCTCTTGGATGCTCTTCGACCTCACCAACTCCGGCCTGCCCTCGCTCCAGACCTACCTCATGGCCACTGGCAGCGATGGATCGGTCTGGTTGTTCACCTACGGCCATGGCATTACCAAGTACGACGGGACTAGCTGGACTCACTACCCCATCAGCGATTCCTTCAGCCAACAGGGAGTGCCATCCTACGTCTACGCACTTGCCGTCGGTCCCAGTGGCACCCTCTGGGCCGTCAGCTCCAACGGGTTGGTACGCTTCGATGGTAGCGAGTGGACCTACTTCGAGGACACACCGACAAACGTCGGTAGCATCGCGGTCGACTGTCACGGCAACGTCTGGCTCGGCACGAGCGAACAAGGGGTCCTGGTGCGGCGGAGCGACGATCCCTACCTCGTGACGGAGGACGGCCGCTGGCTCGACGACCACACCTGGCAGGGCACCTACGAAGTGACCAGCCTCATCCAGCGCGGCGAGTACGTCGCCACGGTGAGCAATGCCTACGGCCAGAACGGCCTGGAGATGCCTGCCGACTCTCGCTTCTCCTTCCTGATCGACTACCCGGGCACCATAGACGACTTCACCGCCCCGCCGCCTCCCAGCGCTTACGCCAGCAGCCTGGCCGATGACCCGGCCGGTCTCTATGCCCGCTGGAGTGCCGCCGACCCTCAGTCGGCCATAAGCTTGTACCGGTACTCCTTGGGCAGCGCGCCCGGAGCCGCGGACATCGTCGCCTGGACCCAGACCGGCGACGCTGAGCTTCGGCAGGGCGGGCTCGGGCTTTCGGCCGGCACCCGCTACTGGTTCTCCGTGCGAGCGCGCAACGACGCCGGCCTCTGGAGCGATCCCACCCAGGTATCGTTCATCGCCGGCGGAGTCTGGCCCGGCGACGTGTACCTGCCCCTAGCCAGCCACTAGCCGCCAAGGCAGGAAGGGCGGGCCGGGCGACGTGTGCCCGGCCCGCCCACTTGGACGGACGTGTCTCCGTGCTATAATCGCTCAGCACTTCAATGCTGAGAGGTTCCTTCATGTACCAAGCGCCCCGGGGCACGCAGGACATCCTGCCCGAAGACCAACCTTACTGGGAGTTCGTCCGATCAACCGCCGCCGATGTCTGTCGCCGCTACGGGTTCGAGCGGCTGGATATCCCCCTCTTCGAGGAGACCTCGCTTTTCGTCCGCGGCGTCGGGGAAGGCACCGACATTGTCGACAAGGAGATGTACTCCTTTGAGGACAAGGGCGGCACCGAACTGACCCTCCGGCCGGAGTTCACCGCCGGCGTGATTCGGGCCTACATCGAGCACGGCATGCACACCCGCCCCCAGCCGGTGAAGGTCTTCAGTATCGGGCCCGCGTTCCGCTACGAGCGTCCGCAGGCGGGGCGCTTCCGCCAGTTCCACCAGCTCAACGTAGAGTCCATCGGCGAGCAGGACCCTCTCGTCGACGCCGAGATCATCTCCGTCATGTGGTCATTCCTCGAGGCCCTGGGCTTCGGCGGCCTTCTACTGCAGCTCAACAACATCGGCTGCCCTGCCTGCCGCCCCGCCTACATGCAGGCATTGCAGGACTACTACCGCTCCCACGTGGACGAGCTCTGCGAAGACTGCCGCCGCCGCCTCGAGCGCAACCCGCTGCGTCTGCTGGACTGCAAGGCGACGGGCTGTCAGCCGCTGATCGCCGGGGCCCCTCGCAGCACCAACCACCTTTGCGCCGACTGCTCTCAGCACTTCGCCCGCCTTCGCGCATACCTGGACGAGCTCGGACGGCCGTATGAGCTCAACCACCGGCTGGTGCGCGGGCTGGACTACTACACCAAGACCGTGTTCGAGGTCTGGGCCGAGGGGATTGGAGCCCAGAACGCCGTCTGTGGAGGCGGCCGCTACGATGGCCTCACCGAGGAACTGGGCGGCAAGCCCACCCCCGGCATCGGTGTCGCCTGCGGGCTGGAACGGCTTGTCTCCCTCCTGCGGCAGCAGGAACGCCCCGTGCCACCGCCGCAGCGACCGCTGGCATATTTCGCGTACCGCGGCGATTCGGCGCGGCTGGCCGCCCTGAGGGCCGTCGAGGCGTTGCGTAGTCTAGGTGCGGCCGCCGAGATAGCCTTCGGGGATCGCAGCCTTAAGGCGCAGATGAAGGCCGCCAACCGCTCCGGCGCCGGCTGGGCCGCTATCCTGGGCGATGACGAGCTGGCGCGTGGTGTCGCCGTGGTGCGCTCCATGAGGGACTCGGAGCAGGTGGAGGTCCCCCTGGGGGAGCTTGCCTCCTGGCTGGCGGCGAGGGTAACCCAACCTTGAGCACGCCCTGCCCGCGCCGCTTCGGCATCCTCCATCACCCGAAGCTGCCCCACTCCCTAGAGCTCGCCGCCGACATAGGGGCCTTCCTGGATGAGTCCGGGAGTGAAAGCTGGGTGCTGTCCTCATGGGACCCGGAGGGCATCCGTGCCCGGCTCCCGGAGGCCGACGCCATCATTACCTTGGGCGGCGACGGCACCATCCTGCGCACTTCTCGGGTATGCGCCTCCGCCGGCGTGCCTATCCTAGCCGTCAACCTGGGGCGGCTGGGCTACCTCGCCGAGGTCTCTCCCCCGGACTGGCGCCAGGCGCTGCGAAGGGTGCTCCAAGGCGACTACTGGGTGGAAGAGCGGATGATGCTCACCTCCGAGCACCAGCGAGTCGGCGTGGTGCGGCACTCGTTCCAGTCCCTCAACGAAGCGGTGGTGGGACGGGGCCGGCTAGCCCGCGTGATTCGCATCGCGGTGCAGGTGGACGGTTGCGAGCTCGCTCGCTACGTGGCCGATGGCCTTATCGCTGCCACCCCCACCGGCAGCACCGCCTACGCCTTTGCCGCCGGCGGTCCCGTGATGCCGCCCATGCTGCGCAATATCATCCTGGTGCCCATCGCCCCGATGTTCGGTCCACCCCGCCCGATCGTGCTCAGCCAGGGCGCCACCGTGCGCCTCACCGTCGAGACCGACCACGAGGCGATTCTGACCTGCGACGGACAGGCCGAAGTGCCGATGGAGTCGGGCGATGAAGTAGTAGTCCGCGCGTGGGAGCACTCGGCGCGGTTCCTGCGTCTTCGGGCACCGTCGTACTTCTACGAAGCTCTCTCCGCCCGGCTGCGTACCGTCTAGGTTGGCCATGCGCGCCCGCCCACGCCAAGCCTCATCTTGCACCATCCGCTGCCTGTCCCTGAGGGCCCACCCAGATGCTGGCTGAGATCATAATCCGGAACTTCGCCATCATCGACGAGGTCACCGTGCGGCTCGCGCCGCGCCTCAACGTCCTCACCGGCGAGACCGGCGCCGGTAAGTCTATCATCGTGGACGCGCTGGCGGCCGTCCTCGGGGAACGGACCTCACCCGATGTGGTGCGCGGCGGGGAGTCAGCCGCCCAGATCGAAGCCCACTTCCACCTTAGCCCGGTACTGGCAGCACGACTGGACCCCCTCCTTGAAGAGCAAGGCCTCGCCGGCGAGGACCCGCGCTACCTGGTCCTCTCGCGCGAGATCCGCGCCGAAGGGCGCAGCCTGGCCCGGGTCAACGGTCGGTTGGTCGCCGCCGCGGTGGTGCGGCAGTTAGGCGAAATGCTGGTGGACATCCACGGCCAGACGGAGCACCTGTCGCTCCTCCGCGTGCCGGAGCACCTGCATTTCCTCGACCGCTTCGCTCGGCTGGACGAAATGCGAGCAGAGATGGCTCGTAGGGCGGCGGATGTGTCCCGCCTGCGCGCCGAGATCGCGGCCATCGAGGAGAACAGCCTGGCCCGCGAGCGCCGGCTTGAGCGCTTACGATACGAGGTGGAGGAGATCGAGTCCGCCCGGCTCACTGAAGGCGAGGAGGAGTCCCTTCGCGGCGAGCGCACGCGCCTGGCGAACTCCGAGAAGCTCAGCGCACTGGCCGGATCGGCTTATGAGGCCCTGTACGGCGGTAGTGGCGACACTCCTTCCGGGGCCGATCTAGTCGGCCAGGCCGTGTCATGGCTGATCGAGTTGGAGCGCACTGACCCCGACCTCGGGCCGCTGCGCGAGCGCGCTGAGACCCTTGCTGACGGCCTGGAGGACATCGCCCGCGAACTGCGACACTACCGCGACGCGGTGGAGTACAACCCTTCACGACTAGACCAGGTGGAAGAGCGGCTGGCTCTGATCTCCAACTTGAAGCGCAAGTACGGCGCCGGCATACCGGAGATACTCGCCTACGGGCAGCGCGCCGGCGCCGAGCTCGACCAACTGGGCGGGGGCGAGGAACGGCTCCAGGAACTGCGTCAGATCCTAGCCCAGGCGAAGGACGCAGCCTCTGCCGTGGCCGCCGCGCTCTCGGAGCGCCGGCGCGAGGCCGCCGACCGGCTCGCGTCGGCCGTGGAGGGGCAGCTCGCGGACCTGGCCATGGAGCGGGCCCGATTCGCCGTCGGAATCGAGCAGGTTGCTGACGAGGATGGTCTGGTGGTCAACGGTCGCGGCTTGGCCTTCGATCGCACCGGCGTGGATCGGGTGGAGTTCCTGCTCGCGCCCAACCCGGGTGAGCCGATGCGTCCTCTGGCTCGGATCGCGTCGGGCGGAGAGAACTCGCGCCTCATGCTTGCCCTCAAGACGGTGCTCTCCGAGGCCGACGACGCCGGTACCCTCATCTTCGACGAGGTGGACACGGGCATCGGCGGGCGCCTAGGTCATATAGTGGGTGAGAAGCTGGCCGGCCTAGCCACTACGCACCAGGTCCTTTGCGTCACCCACCTCCCCCAATTGGCCGCCTTCGCCGACGTCCACCTCAGCGTCGGCAAGGAGATCATCGGTGACCGCACCCGCACCGCCGTCACTGTCCTCGATCGGGAGCGTCGGCTGGCCGAACTGGCCGCCATGCAGGGAGCCGTCAGCCCTGCGACCTTGCGCAGTGCCGAGGAGATGCTCGAGCGCGGCCGGGCCGAACGCTAGCATTCCGGCCCGACGCTCCTGCTTGACAGCGGCACCCACTGGTGTCACTATCCCTTAGTAGTCGCAGCGCCATAGCCAAGAGTTGGAGGCTCGGTATGGAGAAGAGAGCACTTGGACGCACGGGTGAGAGCCTGTCGGTGGTCGGGTTCGGCGGCATCGTCGTCAAGGATGAGAGCCCCGAGTCGGCCGCCGCGTTGGTGAAGCGAGCCATCGACCGCGGCATCAACTACTTCGATGTCGCCCCCAGCTACGGCGACGCCGAGGAGAAGCTGGGTCCCGCCCTGGAGCCGTACCGCCGTTCGGTCTTCCTCGCCTGCAAGACCGGCGAGCGAGGTGCGGAGGGCGCCGCCCGCGAGCTCAAGCGCTCGCTGGAACTCCTCCGCACCGACCACTTCGATCTCTACCAGCTTCACGGCGTGACCACCGTTGCAGAAGTAGACCAGATCTTCGCTCCCGATGGGGCGATGGAGGTCTTCCTGGACGCTCGGAAGCGCGGCGTGGTCAAGCACCTGGGCTTCTCCGCCCACAGCGAAGCGGCGGCCCTGGCGCTGATGGACCGCTTCGACTTCGACAGCATCCTGTTCCCGATCAACTGGGTGTGCTGGCACCAGGGCGGGTTCGGGCCGAGCACGGTCAAGCGGGCCGCCGAGAAGGGCATGGGGATCCTGGCCCTCAAGGCGCTGGCGCGGCGACCGTGGAGCGAGGGCGAGGAGCGCAACTGGCCCAAGTGCTGGTACGCTCCGGCGGAGTCCCTCGAGGAAGCCACCCTGGGCCTACGGTTCACCCTCTCCCGCGGCGTCACGGCCGCCGTCAGCCCGAGCCACGCCGAGTTGCTGTGGTGGATGTGCGACGCCGCCGACAAGGGGATCACGCCGCTGTCGGAGGCGGAGGAAGCGGCCCTCAAGGCGCGCAGCGCAGGCATCAAGCCGATCTTCCCTCACTAGCGGCTGCCTATTTGGCGCGCTCCGCCTGTCACCCACTGGGCCCGGGAC
>JAAYAV010000104.1 GCA_012719195.1 Anaerolineae bacterium
AGAGCTCGCGCACCAGGTCACTCTCTGCCTCCCGGAAGGCCGCCTCACCCCGGACCGAAAACACCTCGGGGATGGACATGCCGAAGCGCTCGGCCAGCTCCAGGTCCATGTCGACGAACGGGCGTTGGAGGGCGTCGCCAACGAGCCGGCCTACGCTTGACTTCCCGCATCCCATGAAACCGGTCAGCACCACGTTGCGTGGTTGGCGCCCGCTCATGGACGGCCCCCCGCTCCGCGAAGCAGAGGCAGGTTCGCATAGCGCCGCAAGGCCTCCTGTAGCGCGGGCAGGGCGTCACCGCCGAACTTGTCCAGCAGGGCATCAGCCAGAACAAGACAGGCCATGGACTCAGCCACGATGGCGGCTGCCGGAACAGCACACACGTCCGAGCGCTGGTACTCCGTCACCGCCGCCGCACCCGTCTTCAGGTCGAACGAGGACTGCGAAGCGACGGTCGTGGGGATGGGCTTCATGGCCGCCCGCAGCACCAATAACTGCCCCGTGGTCATCCCGCCCTCCAAGCCGCCGGACCGGTCGCTCGGGCGGATTCGTCCCGCATCCTTCAGCCTCATGCTCCTCCGGCCGTTCTCGCCCGCGAAGGCATCGTGCACGGTGGTGCCACTACGGGCGGCGTTGACAAAGGCCGGTCCCACTTCCACTCCCTTGAGCGCCGGAACGCTCATGAGCGCTTGCGCCAGCCGGCCGTCGAGACGCCGGTCCCAATGGACGTGCGATCCCAGACCGGGCGGCAGGCCACGCGCCAGTACCACAACGACGCCGCCCAATGAGTCGCCTGCGGCTCGGGCCGCATCGATCTCGTGGCGCATTGCCTCCGCCAGCTCACGGTCCGGGCAGCGGACATCGCTCACTTCAGCTTGCTCGGTCCACTCCCACGGGGGCGAGTCCACCGGCGGCATCGCGGCCTCACCGATCCGCTCCACGAAGCAGCCGACCTCGACGCCGCACTCCCGCAGAAGTCGTCGCGCCACCGCCCCGGCAGCGACGCGAGCGGCCGTCTCTCGCGCGCTGGCTCGTTCCAGAACAGGCCGGCAGTCATCGAGCTCGTACTTGAGCGTTCCGGCCAGATCGGCGTGGCCCGGGCGGGGCACCGATAGCGCCGGCCAGGGGCGATCGCGCCAGTTGGCCCAGTCTCGGTTCGCGATCAGGACGGCGATGGGCGACCCGATGGTGAGGCCGCGACTGACGCCGGAGAGCAGGTGCCCCCGGTCAGCCTCGATGGCCATACGCCCCCCGCGGCCGTAACCCACCTGGCGCCGCTTCAGGTCGCGATCGACGTCAGCCTCCTGTAGCGGCACGCCGCTGGGCATTCCCTCGACGATGGCCACCAGCCCCTCGCCGTGCGACTCGCCGGCAGTCAGGAAGCGTAACCCGCTCATGAGCGCAGACGCTCCAGCAGCTCGAAGAAGCCGGGAAAGCTGTCAGCGGCACACTCGGCGCCTAGGATCGTCACCGGCCCGGCGGCACAGAGAGCTGCCACTGCCAGGCACATGGCGAGCCGGTGATCAGCATGGCATTCCACCGTGCCGCCCCGGAGAGACGTCGGCCCCTCCACCCGGTATCCATCCGGAAGCGCCTCGATCTGGGCGCCCAGCTTTCCGAGCTCTGCCACCAAGGTGGCCACGCGATCACTCTCCTTCAGCCGCAACTCGCTCGCTTCGCGTACCACCGTGACGCCACGGGCCTGTGTCGCCAACACCGCCACCAGCGGTAGTTCGTCGATGGCCAGCGGCACCAGATCGCCGCTCACCTCGGTGGCGGTCAGCGGCGCCGACTCCACCCACAGGTCGGCCACCGGTTCGCCCCCCTCGACGCGGCTGTTCTCCACTCGGAAGTGCCCTCCCATGGCCGACAGGATCGCCAGGAACCCAGTACGCGTCAGGTTGACACCCACCCCCTGCACCAGGAGCTCCGACCCGGGTACAGCAGTGGCGGCAGCGAGGAGAAAGGCCGCCGAGGACAGATCCCCCGGCACTGTGAGCGCAAGTGCGTCCAAGCCTTGCGCCGGCGCAACGGCGACGGCACCTGGGATGGACCTAACGGGCGCACCCATCGCCGCCAGCATGCGCTCCGTGTGATCTCGAGTGGGACGCGGCTCGCGCACGGTCGTCTCTCCTGACGCGAACAGGCCCGCCAGCAAGATGCCGGACTTCACCTGGGCGCTGGCCACCGGCAAGTCATAGTCGATGCCGCGCAGGCCGCCTCCTCGGATGGCGAGCGGCGGCAGTCGGTCTCCGTCTCGGCCCAGGACCGTGGCGCCCATCCGC
>JAAYAV010000105.1 GCA_012719195.1 Anaerolineae bacterium
CATCGCGTACCGCTTCAGGGGAGGGTTCGCCGCCATGGTCGCTCGCCAATTCGTCTTTCGTTGGCTGTCTTTGCTGTCCATGCTGCTGCTGGTCGCCGGCCTCACCGCCTGCACCGGCCGTCTCGCGTCCGAGAGTGATTCGTCCGAGGTCGCCGACGCGGCCCAGGCTCTGAAGACGGCTTCAGAAGCGCAGGGGCTCGAGGCTCACGAGGGGTACTTCAAGCTCTGGGACATCGAGCAGTGCCTTGAGTCAGTCAAGGTGCTAGGGGGCTGCGACTTCAACAACCCGACGGCGCCATACCTGTTTCCCGTGGTTCCCTACTGGCCCGAGGAGCACGTTGACTCCGGCCTTGCCGGTGCGTTCGGAGAGACGGAGCCTGGTTATGGCGCCACCCATCGCCTCGATCCCAATGAGGCGATCGTCATCCTGGGCATTATGCCACCTGAGGCGGCCTACTTCGGGATGCAGAGCTACTTATTCACTCGCAAGGGTGAGTTCCAGACCGACAATGTCACCTACGAGTATCACAGCGCTCTGGGCACCAGGGACCTGCTCTTCCATCAGATGCCGCTCAGTCCGGAGCGGTATGGATCATGGGATAGCCTGACCGACGCCACCAACAACGCTGTCATCGAGCGGCAGTCCGGCGGAGTTTGGGGGCAGTTCCGCTACCTGGTGGTAACGGCGAACCGGCAGATGGAGACGCGGGTCCGGCAAATGCTGAGCGAGCTCTCCGTAGACGAGAAGGACATCTTCACCCAAGCCATGCCCTCCAGCGTCAACGTTGGGTTGGAGGAAGAGGCCGACGACTTTCTCACGCTCATCCGCTACTCCATGCCTGCCGACGGCGGCAAGGCAGGCACGGCCTCGGACGCCTGGAGACACGACCCCTCGCTGGCCGTCTTGCGCATACGCGCCACCGGTTCGGACCTACCGCTCGAGCGGTATCCGGCCTGGGGGGTGGACAGCCCCGAGACCCGGACGGCCGAGTCTGAAGCGTACCTGGAAGCCGACCTGGCCAGTCTGGTGCACGCTGTGGGCAAGGCCTGGGGCCAGCCCTGCCAGACCGAGGACTGCTCGGACCGCGCAGTCACCTTCGTGGACGCACAGGGCGAGCCGTTCAACCTACTCGGCCCCAAGTGCATCCTCATCGGCATGGACTGCCTCGGGGACACCCAGGACGCCACCTACAAGTTCACCCTCGCGCCAGGGCTCGACGACGGCGAGGTCTACGCCATTGTGGGCACCCTCGGTACCGCGACCGGTAATGCCACCTACGTGAGCCTCGCCCTCAACAACACCCGTCTGCGGCTGGGCGCCAAGAATGTGAATCACGAGCAGCTGAGCGGAAGCGTCACGCCCGAGTTCTTCCCCGATGTGGAGAACGGCGACAAGCTCTACGTCCACTACTTCACCCGGGACTGCACCGGTCTGGAGGACCTGACCCACGGGCACTGCACGACGGTCGAGGACACGCAACTCGTCATTCCGATCGGTGACAGGGCGTCGTTTGTCGAGCGAGAGTACATCAAGCCGGGCACGCAGCGAGGCCCCGACTCGGCGCTCACCCTGGCGTCAGTGCTGCTGCCGCTGCAGCGGCCGGTGGAGTAACAGGGTAGTCGCCATCGCCGATCAGAGGCATTGCATACACATGTGCGGTGCCACTGTCATTGAGCCTGACCGGAGGACCGGCGAGCCGGAAGGTACCGCGGGCGGCGGCGATCGCCGCCGCCTGTGACGCCACGGCCGGTCGTCCGGTAGAGGGTCAGAGACCTTACATGAAGTGAGGCGGCGCTTGCCGCCTCACTCGGAGCGCAACTCGGGGGCCGCCAGCGCCGGTAGTTGAAGGTCGGCGATGAACGCCCGTACCGGCCCCAGCAGCGCATCGCCGCCCTCGTAGGTCACGCCGGGATCTAGCAGCAGATCGCAGCTGCTACCGTCCCCGTACTCCAAGGTTAGCGACTCGGTACGCCCGCCGTCAGGCGCGTCGCGCGGCTCGATGCGCCGTAGGCCGGCGCAGTTGGTCGCTGCCAGGCGCGTGAGCAGGTCCTGCCGGCGCGCCTGGTCGCTAGGCACCGTCCACTCTCCGGCGTTCACCCGCGTTTCCGCCACCTTTCCGGCGCGCTCAAACTCGACGCCCTTGGCGGTGATGTCGTAGCGAGCAGTCCACTGCACCTCGGGCAGAAGCGGGCCCGACTCCACCTGGTAGTGAACCGCCACCACCGACGGCGCGCCACCAGCCACCCCCGGCAGCGGCGCCGAGCAGCCGCAGAGCAAGACGGCCAAACCCACAAACGCCCTTCTCATCAGACCATCACTCGTCCGCACAAGTAGCATCACCAAGCACCCGGAGCGGTCACGGCTGCGGCGGCGGACCGGCAGTGGCCGGTATTGGCGTCCCATCAGGAACCTGGTGCAGGTCCTCACAGGCGACGAGGTGGACGTCGCCCCAGACGTAGCCGCGCGACCGGAACGTCTCAATGGTGTCTATCCAGCGCTTCTCTCCACCATCAAGCAGGTAGATGTGCGGACTCTGAGCGCACTTGAGCAGGATCGGGTCGGGATGCTCGTAGACGATGTCCTGCACCGCCGGCGGCAGCTTCCCGAGCTCCCCCTGCTCGATGGCGAAGAGCCAGGGAGTGGCCAGCACGACCACCAGGGCCCAGGCGACGTAGACCACAGTCGCGCCGCTGAAGACACGCCAGATGGCGCGCAACCACCTCTCCGCCGCCGTTCGCGCCTGGGCAACCAAGAGGCGCGCCAGCAGTCCCAGGTTGATCACGTTCCACCCGATGAATACGAACCGGTTGGGCGTAAGGCGATCCAGGAAGGTGCGGTAGGCGATAGCGGAGAGAGCGTACAGGCCGACCACCAAGGCCAGGGCCGCGACGGCGATGATCCCGCGCCGCAGCCAGCGCCCTAGCCGATCGGTGGACTCGCTCGGTCGCAGCGGCGTCGCCCCAACCAACAAGGCGATGACTCCGAACAGCATGACATTGTAGATGATGAGGACTTCACGGTTCTCGTACGGGGCGCGGAGGTTGAACGGGATGAAGGCCAGGTAGACGACCAGAACCAGCAGCGTAAGCGGCAGGAGGGCCCTCGGCACGATGGCCACCGTCTTGCCTAGGCCCTCACCGAATGTCTGCTCCGCTGGCGAAATGGTGGGGTTGTACACGACAGCGGTGGCCAGCACCGGGATCAGGCCGGCACCACCGGCCAGGAGGTGCAGCAGCACCGCCTTCGACAACTGGACGTCCAGAGCCTCGAACAGCAGCACAGTGATGCCGACGAAGACTCCGCCCGCCATGGCGCCCAGTCCGCCCAGGACGAACACCTCCAGCGACTTGGTCAGGAACGCGAACCGCTGGTGCGACCGGTCCTGGCAGGCCGTCAGGAAAGAGCCCACGCCCGCCCAGGAAAGCAGAGGAAGGTGAATCAGCATCAACGTCAGATACTGCTCCTGGAATGGTCGCGTACCGGCCCGTGGGTAGACCCAGAGCACGTACACCGACACCGCCAGAAGCACGACGGTGGGCAGCTGCGCCCTGAACCAGGAGCCCCGACCGACGGTATACAGATAGGTCAGGACTGCCACCGCGGAGATGGGCGCAGCCAGCAGGAGGAGCTGAGGCAGGAAGTCAGTCGCCGGTCCCAGCCGCGTTTGCTCCACCACGACCACGAAGCGCGACACGTCCGACAGCAACCAGAACACGACGCCGTTCGCGAGTGCCAGCGGCAGGGCCCAACCCCAGGCGACAGCGAATCCCTTCGCCTGCGCGGCAGCGTGGCGGAGCCGGTGGAACCAAGCGGCGTAGAGCAGGTTCGCCGGTGCGGACGCGTAGCCGTCCTCGATGGCCCGCTGGAAGGCCTCCTCCTCACCGGCCTGCACGGCGGCACGGTACGCCTGCTCCAGCCTCTCAGGGTCTTCGGCAAGAGTATGAACTATGGGGTGGTAGGACACGGCGTTCGCCTCCAGTGCGCGGGCCATCAGTGCCTCTTCCCTGGGAGCAGCCGCGTGATGGCCCTCACAGCAGCTCAAGTCACAGGACTAGGCCTCGTAATGAGCTATCCTGACACGGATTCGGTTCGACGAGTCCTCCAGACCGGCCTCTGTTGTACTAGTGCTCAGCACATGCCTGCCTGCCGACCGCATGTCCACGCTGGTCAATCGGCGGGACAATGCGGATCAGCAGTACCGATCTAGCCCGGTAAGCTTGTGGCCGTTCACATGCCAACGATAGAATAGTTGATGAAAGCGCTGTGGATTGAGCGCCGGTTCGAGTGACTAGTGGCGAGGCGGCAGCACTCGCCGTTGAGTAGCTCCGTTCGCTTCACAGGAGGGCTGATGAGACGGAAGAGTGGTCCGCTCACGAAGTACCCCCTTGTCCTGTTCTTCTTGCTCACCTACCTGCTTAGCTGGTGGTCGGTTCCGGTTGTCGGTGGCTCGCTCTTCCCGTACGGACCAACTCTGGCTGCCTGCCTGATAGTCGCCATCGGCCAAGGGCGCGGAGGCCTACGCGAGTGGTGTACACGCCTGACCCATTGGCGGGCGGGATGGTGGTACCTGGTTGGCCCTCTGCTGATCGCGGCTTCCTTGCTCGCAGCGTTTGGTCTGTTCCGCCTGCTCTCGCTGTCAGCCATCCCGTTCCCCGGGCTTCCGCTTCCGGCCATCTGGCTGGAGTTGCTGCTACTTGGGGGACTCTGGGAGGAACCGGGGTTCACCGGCTATGCTCTCCCCGAACTCCAGGAGAGGTTCGCCCGGCAGAGAGGCGGCATTCTCATCGCCACACTGATCCTAGCCCTGCTTCGTGCCGTCTGGCATGTGCCTCTACTGGTACAAGGAACCCTGCCATGGTTCGACGTGTTCGGGTACATCATTGCCTTCCAGCTGATCATCACCTGGCTGTACAACCGGAGTGGTGGCAGCGTGCCCGCGGTGATGCTCTTCCACTATTCGTCCAACCTTCTGGCAGGCGGCATGATGCTGCCGGCGTTCTCAGGGGCCGAGAAGCAGCTCTACTGGATGATCTTCGCTGCCTGCACCATCCTGATAGGGTCGGTGATCCTCGTCAGGCAAGGAACCTCGCTGGGCCGAAGACCTCAGCTACCGCATCAAGGCACTGCCCACGCCCCTGCGAGCGACTGACCGTATTCGATCTCCTCACTTGCGCTGGAACCGGAGACGAGTGCCCGCACAGCCCGGGGAGTTCCTCTACTGCGTCGCGGCCATGCCCGGCATAACCGGTCGGAACTTATAGCCGTAGACGATATGTCCGTCGGCGCCGTACTGGCGCCACTGGCGGAACACCACCTCCACCGGTAGCCCAACGACCACCTCCTCCGGCTCAACATCGGTGATCTGCGCCGAGATGAGGGCTCCCTCCTCCAGGCGCACGAGCGCCACCACGTACGGTACCGACCGCTCGAAGGAGTCCGGCACCTTGTACATGACGGTGTACGAGTAGACTTCACCGCGGCCGCTGAGCTTGATGGTCTCCACGTCGTCGGAGCCGCAGCCCGGGCACACCGGCCGGATCGGCACCACTACCCGGCCGCAACCACGGCACTTGGCGCCGAGGAGCCGGTACCGCTGTGCCTGGAGCCGCCAGTCCCTGGGAAGTTGAAGCGCCATGCTACTCCGCCTCCAGCACGTGCGTGACCACGGTGGCGCCGCTACCGCCGATGTTCTGGATCAGGCCGACTCTCGCTCCCTCCACCTGGCAATCGCCGGCGGCGCCCCGCAGCTGGAGCGCGGCCTCGACCGCCTGGTAGACACCGGTGGCACCCACGGGATGGCCGCGCGCCTTCAGGCCGCCCATGGTGCATATGGGCAGGCGCCCGCCTCGCACTACAACGCCCTCTTGCGCCAGGCGGAAACCCTCGCCGCGGGGCGCGTAGCCCGCCGCCTCCAGGGAGAGGATGGACATGATCGTGAAGGCGTCGTGGACCTCGAAGAAGTCCACGTCCTCGCGCGATCGGTTCGCCGCCGCCAGCGCCCGCTCCGTGGACGCCGCCACCGCCTCCAGGTAGAGGAGTTCGTTCCGGTCCTGGAGCGCCAGTGAGTCGGTCGCCACGGCGGAGCCGGCGATGCGCACGCCAGTGCGGCCCAGTCGTGCCGCCGTCTCGGCGTCGGCCAGGATAAGCGCGGCCGCCCCGTCAGCCATGGGCGCCGAATCCATGAGCGTCACCGGGTCGGCGATCGTGGGGGCTAGCAGGCACGCCTTCTGGCTCACCGCCTTGCGGAACATGGCGTTGGGGTTGCCGACGGCGTTGGCATGCGAGCTCATGGCAAAGGCAGCGAAGTCCTCACGCTCGGGACCGTACTCGTGCATGTAGCGCCGCATCAGCAGGGCGTTGATGGCGGGGAAGGAGAGCCCGATGGCCGCTTCTGACTCGGCGTCGGCCGCCATGGCCAGTCCCGCCGTTGCCAGGCCGTTGACGCTGTCCGTCATCTTCTCCGCCCCGAGCACCGCCACTAGCCGGTGCTCGCCGCTCTTCACCGCCAGGTAGCCCTGGCGCAAGGCGGCGGCCCCTGACGAGCAGGCCGATTCCACCGACGCCGCCTCGATACCCCGGAACCCGGCCCAGTCGGCAATGAGCGCGCCCAAGTGCTGCTGTTCGCTGAGAGTGGAGCCGAGCATGTTGCCCAGCATGAGCGCTCCGGGCGCTTCACCGCCGCCATCGGCCACCGCCGCTCGCAACGCCGCCACGGCCAGGTCGCGCAGCGACTTGTCCCAGTGCTCTCCCACGGGCACCTGGCCCACTCCGACCACGTACACCGTCCGGCAGTCCTGTCTACTGGTCACCATGAAACCGCCTCAGACCGCCAGCTTGCCGCGGTAGCGGGCATAGAGCGCATAGTCAATGGGCCTCCGCCTCTTCACGTAGTCCATGGTCTTGGGCGCCAATCCCTGCCGGGCGCTGACCTTGTCGGTCACCACGAGGGAGAACGCATCGCTGCCGGCGCCGGAGCCGAAGGACACCAAGAGGATCCGGTCGCCCGGCCCTGCCTGATCGAGCACCGCCGTCAATCCGATCAGGGACGACCCGGCGTAGGCGTTGCCAATCTGTCCTACGAGCAGGCCTATCTCCCATTGCTCGGGCCGGAAGCCGAGGTCGGCTGCAGCCTTGGCGGGGAACTTAGCGTTGGGCTGATGGAGGATCACCGCGGCGTAGTCCTCGGGACCGTGCCCGAGGTCAGCCAGTAGCGCCTCCGCCGCCGGCAACACGTGGCCGAAGTAGCCCGGTTCGCCGGTGAAGCGCCCGCCGTGACGAGGGTACTTCTGGCCCGCCCGCCGGAAGAAGTCCGGCGTGTCGGTGACGTACGAGCGCGAACCCTCCACCACCGCAAGAGCTCCCTCCGCGGGCCCCACGATGAGCGCAGCGGCGCCGGCACCGGCAGTGTACTCAAGCTCATCGCTCGGACGGCCCTGGGCTGTGTCGGAACCGATGGCGAGGGCGTACGGCACCATGCCCGCGCCAACCAGGCCGAGGGCAGCCTGCAGTGCCTCAGTCCCCGCCTTGCAGGCGAACTCAAATGAGGCCGCCAGCACGCTGGGACCGGCTCCGATTGCCTCCGCCACCATGGTACTGCTCGGCTTCACCGCGTAGGGATGAGACTCGCTCCCCACATACACCGCCCCCAATTCGGCGGGGTCAACCTGGGCCCGCGATACCGCGTTGAGCGCTGCCTCCACCGCCATGGTAACGGCGTCCTCATCCGGGCCCGGCACCGACTTCTCGCGCACGGGCAGATGATCCCTGCCCCCCTGCCACACGGCGGCGACCTCTGAGGCCGCCAGCCGGTAGCGGGGCACGTAGGCGCCGTACCCAACCAGCCCCACCGGCGCTACTGTCTTCATCGTCGACATGCTAGGTATGATTCCCCCCAGGATTCCTTCTGATTTCGCGTACCGCTTCCTCGGCCGCAGCGGCGCGGATCTCCCCCGATCGCACCAGCCACTTGGCCACCAGTTCGACCTCTGCGCCCACGGCACCGGCCGCCAGGGCCATCTGCCGCGCATGAAGGGCCATGTGCCCCCGCTGGATGCCCTCGGTAGCCAGCGCCCACAAGGCGGCAAGGTTCTGTGCCAGCCCCACAGCCGCCATTACCATAGCCAGATCCCGCGCCCGTTCGACCCCGAGCAGACGGAGGCAGGCTTGTGCAGCCGGATGTGCCTTGGTCGCACCCCCCACCGTACCGACGGCGAGGGGCAGCTCGAGGCTTCCCGCCAGGCCGTGAGCGCTCACTGACCAACGGCTCAGCGGGGTGTAGGTGCCTCCGCGAGCAGCGTAGGCATGAGCGCCCGCCTCAGTTGCCCGCCAGTCGTTGCCCGTCGCCACCGCGACGGCGTCGATGCCGTTCATGATGCCCTTGTTATGAGTGGCGGCGCGGTATGGGTCCACCGCCGCCAGCGCGTAGGCCTCCACGATGCGAGTTGCCACTTGGTGGCCTCTGAGGTCGTTCCGCGCCAGCGCCTCCAGCGGCACCGTGACGCGCGCGCGCGCGAGCCGGCGGTCGGCCAGGTTGCTGAGAATGCGCAGATTGGCCCGGCCGCCCGTGATCGTCTCGAGAAGCGGAGCCACCGCCTCGACGGCCGTGTTCACCGCGTTGGCGCCCATGGCGTCCAGCGTGTCATAGAGCAGGTGCAGAACCAGCATCGGTCCCGCCGGGCTTTGCTGGAAGGCGCGAATCTCCAGTCGCTTGGCTCCCCCTCCCAACTCCACGATCCGCGAGGGCCGGGCGTTGGCGAGGGCCAGGATGTCGGCCTCCCGCTCCTGCACCGCCTCAATCGCCCGCTCCAGGTTGGTGACATCCAGCAGCTGCACCTGGCCGATCATGAGCGAGTCGTCGGCCTCGGCCTCGAACCCGCCTCCCGCACGCGCCGCCAGCGCTGCCTTGCTCGCCCCCGCGATGACCGATGGCTCCTCAATCGCCATGGGCACGAGCACCTCGCGACCGTTGATCACGAAGTTGGTGGCCACCCCTAGGGGCAGGGCCAAGTTGCCCAACGCGTTCTCCACCATCGCATCGGCGATGCTCAGGTCGAGCCCAGCCGACAGCCCCGCCAGGTCCCCCTCGGCAACGCCGGCCGCGTCGGCCACACGCCTGAGGCGCTCCGAGACCGCAAGCTCGTATAGGCGTGAGAGTCGTGACGTACGGGCCATGGCGTAGACGCGAAGTCTCCTATGATGAGCGGCAGCTGCGGCGAATTCGAGTGCGGAGACCGCTCACCATCAACGCCAAACGGCCCGCCCTCAGGCGCCATGATAGATTGTCGCCGAGCATCACTGTCAGAAGCTGTCAGAAGCGGCCCGAGGCCCTGTCAGGCTCGCGGTCGCGGTGCGCGCGGAGCGCTCACGAGTCAGTCTCGCCGGCGCGGATCTCCATGTCCGCCAGGACCCGCGCCATCTCTTTCACCGCCACCCTCTGCTTGCGGTAGAAGTCCGACTCGCTGAGGGCGAGGTTGCGGGCGATGTCTTTGGCTCGCATGCCCTGGACGTACTTCATCTCCAGGACATTGTACAGGTCCCACTCCGCCGACCTGGTGCGTTCTCCCGGGGGGCGCAACGCCTCGATGGCGTGCACGAGAACGGCGCGTAGAGCACGGACAGGGTTGCCGCCGTTCTCCTGCATGGCGGCCCGAACTACCCGCAGCTGCAGCAAGGGGCTCTCGCGCAGCTGAGTGCTCCCCCAGTAGTTGCGCAGGGCAGACCGAACCAGGCTGGGGAACTCCGGGCTCAGAACGGGGTTCGCCAGCATGGCCTGCGCCCCGCCGTACGAACCACCCTTGCGAAGACGTTGTACGCTGTCGATCTCCGGCAGCAGCTGCCTCAGGGCACTGAAGACCTGGCGCTGCAGACGCATGTCCTCGATGGCGGCCGAGGCGCGTGACACGAGGACGTCGAGCACGGTGAGCTCCTCTTCGTCCAGGGCCGCCGGCGCCATTCCGCCCGACCACCCCAGCACCCCGACCGGTGCGCCGCCGGCCCTTTCGTGAAGGGAGACCAGCCATCCATCTGCCTGCTCCAGGGCGTCATCGGCGGCCAGCAGACCTTCTTCGGCCTCATCCCCCCATGCCGATGCCCGTGCCTGAAGCCAGGCCGCCACCTCCGGCAGCTCCGGTACCTGCGCTGCGGACCCGACGGAGCTCTGCACCTTCAGTTCGCCGATGTCGCCCGGCGGAAGGGCGGCGACAAACGCTCCCCGCGCCCGAGTCAGGTCACAGGCCTCGATGAGGATGTTCTCCAGCACCTGCCGAAAGTCGGTCGTTGTCAGAAGCCGGCGCTCCAACTCCCGCAGCCATTCCACCTCGGACCGATCCTGGCGGTATGCGAAGCGATCGACAAGCGGCTGCGCCAGGCTGATCAGGACCTGCAGCAGCACCACCACCCCGACAACGGCGAAGGTCAGGAATGCCCCCCGTCTCAGCCCCAGCACCGTGATGGACTGGGGCACCGCCCGCATCACCATGAGGACACCGACACCGACCAGGGGCCCCCGGAGCAGATACTGGGTGAACTCCTGCTTGACCACGCGCTCGGGGGCGAGCACGCCGTAGAAAGCGACGCTATAGCCCATTACCACCAGCATTACCATCACCGCCGAGCTGCCCACTGAGGACAGCAGGTGCACCAGCCAGGCGGCACCCTGCCCGGGGAGGCCGGCAACGATCAAGAAGGGGAACACCCCCAGTGCCGGCGCCGCAAAGGAAAGGGCCAAGTAGGTGAGACGTCGCCGCGAATCCCGCGTGACGGTGCTCTGACGTGCCATGGCGATGTTGACCGCCCCAAGCACGGTGGTAGCGGCGAAGTAGAGGGCGAAGAGCCAGAACAGCGGCCCGGCCCGGAGATGGGCAGCACTGCCCAGGTAGACCCCGTCCTGCACGAGGAGGTCACTGAGGAGCGTGAGCGCCAACAGGCCCACTCCGATGGCGTAACCAGCGGCGACGGTGACGGCGCCGCCCGGCGCCCGCCGGTTCACGCTCCGCAGCAAAGCCTGTGAAAGATGCAGGTAGGCGGCGGGCACGAAGGCGATACCCAGCCACTGGAAGCGCAGCCAGAAAGCGGAGCCGTCCTCCCCCACCGAGTTGATCACCGCCACATCGCCTATGTACACCACCGTCACGAAGGCCATGAGCGCCGTGAAGGCTCGGCCCACCCCGCTGTAGACGTTGTGCGTGAGCACGTAAACCATCAGCGCGAAGGCAGTGAGCAGAACGGCCGAGGCTAGGGCAGCATCAAGGCTTACCAGCAGTCCGGTGAGGGTGATGTCGGCGAGGCCGAGGGCAGTGAGCATCAGACGCGATACGCGAAGAGCAGAGCGATCTCATGCTCGGAGAACAGGTGCTCGTTGTAGCCGCTGAACTCCATACCCAGGTGCTGGAGGAAGGCAATGGCGGGGCCGCTCTTGGCCAAGCATGGAGCCATAACCACCCGGGCGTGCAGGCGACGGGCCCCTTCGGCGGCGCTGCGCATTAGTTCCGTGCCGATTCCCTGGCGCCGGCGCTCCGGCAAGACGATGAGGTGGTCGACCGTGGCAACCCCCAGAGCGCCGTCATACGAGACCGCCACCCAGCCCACGACCTGGTCCTGCTCGGCCACCAGCAGCAGGTGTCCCCCTTGCAGCCGGGAGACTAGGTCGTCGCGCGCACTCGGGTACGGTACCTCGAGGGGTCGCGGCAGCCTCACCTGGGAGAACAGAAGGGAGGTCGCGATCCGCTGCGAGCTCTGCTGCATGTTCCAGACCTGCTCGCTGACGACGGAGCCGTCCATGCGACGACAGGCGTCCAGGTCGTTGAGGGTAGCGGGGCGGATGGTGGTATCCAAGGCGTTCATGCGAGTGAGCCCGGCATCGGCGCTACACGCCGAAAGCGGACATCCGGAACGCCAGCAGCAACTCCCGGTATCGCTCTCCGGAGGGCTGAAGGAGCAAGCCCCGCTTCATCTCATCGACATGCCGGAAGGTGATCCACAGACGCTCGGGGGGGATGTGGCCGGGCGCGCGATCAGGCCACTCCACCGCGGCCACACCGGACCCGCCGATGCACTCTTCGGGATCGAAACCGAGGAATGATGTCTCGCTGATGCGGTAGAAGTCGATGTGGTAGAGTGAGGGCCCGCTGGCGGAGTGGTACTCGTTGACGATGGTGTAGGAGGGGCTGGCGATGATGCCCAGTACCCCCATGCCCCGGCCGACGCCCTGTACGAAGCGGGTCTTGCCGCTGCCCAGCGGCCCCTGCAGACAGACCACATCACCGGGCTGCAGCAGCGCGCCTAAGCGCTGGCCAAGGCGGCGCGTCTGTTCCTCGCTGTGGCTGGTGAAGTCTAGGTCGTCGGGACTCAGTATAGGGCTCATGATCTACCGATCCTGCGAAGTTGACCCATTATAGGCCGAGCCGAGCGGCCCAACAACCTCAGTGGGGTCCCAGCAGGTACTTCGCATAGGCAACACCGCTGTAGTAGGCGGTGAGAGCGCTGAGCAGCAAGCCGTGAGCGCCCATCCGGTGCCCCTCGAGTTGGACGTAGCGGCGATAGAACTCGCGCAGCGGGCGCGACACGAGCGACCGCAGGCGCCGCGGCGCTCCCTGGGACGCCAGCGCTCGCGCCTCAAGGGAAGCATACGGCCCCTGCTTGCGGACGAACTGGCGCACTGAGCCGTAGTTGTGGTGCACCAGGGCGCTCTCCAGCCAGCCCTCGGGTCCGTCCAGAATGACCGTCTCGTGGACCGGGCGCAGGGGGTCATAGCGCGCCTTGCCGCGTCGGAGGAGCCGCAGCTGGTAGTCCGGGTACCAGCCAGCATAGCGGGTGAGCCGACCGAAGAGGTAGTTGTCGCGCGGAACCCACCACCCCACCGCGTCACCGTCCACAGCCCGGCGGATCTCGGCGGCTAGCTCCGGCGTCGAGCGCTCGTCGGCGTCAACGAAGAACACCCAGTCTCCCTGGGCCGCCTCCAGGGCCGCGCTCCGCTGGTCGGCGAAGTTGGCGAACGGATGCTCCACCACGCGCGCTCCCAGTCGGCGTGCCGCTTCCTGCGTGCCGTCGCTGCTGACAGAGTCGAACACCAGCAGGCCATCGGCCCAGAACAGGCTGCGCAGGCAGTCGGGCAGGTTGCCGGACTCGTTACGGGTCAGCACAACCGCCTCGATGGTCACTGCTCCCTCCCTCACAACCGGGCCACATCGGCCAGCGTGGCGCGCGACTGGGAGGCCTGCGCCTCGTCTATCACCCCGTGTCGCAGCCTTCCCTCCAGCCGGACCCGCTCGCCGGCGAGACCCACCTGTACCACGGCGCGAACCGCCCCCAGGTAGGCGCGTCCGTGGTGTTTGGCGAAGTAGCGGTAGCGGCTGCACCACAGCCGGGTATAGCTTTCCCGGCGGGTCTGGGTGGTGCTCCGGCCGGCATGGTGGACGATCACGGCTCGCGGATCGCTCCACACCTCCCAGCCGGCCGCCAGCGCCCGGCGGCACCAGTCCACCTCCTCGCAGTACAGGAAGTAGCCGGGGTCCATACCGCCGATCTCGCGCAGCATCTCCGGGCGGAGCAGCATGGCTGCGCCGAGGGGATGGTCGCAGAGGAAAGGCCACCCGCCCGCCTCCTGCTCCGGGTACCGCCCATTCAGACGGCTCTCGGTGAGCCGACCGTGCAGCGGGTAGAAGTCGAGGAAGGTCTGGGCCAAGTCGGGGAAGCGAAAGGCGGAGTGCTGGGGCGTGCCGTCGCCGTACACCAGGCCGGGCCCGATCACGCCCGCCGCGGGAAGCAACTCCATGTCCTCGAGCAGGGTGGTTAGGGCGCCCGGCGTCAGCTCCGTGTCCGGGTTGAGGAGCAGCACCGGCACCGTGCTCCCACCCATCGCCCGCAGGACGGAGTTGGTGCCGCCCACGTAGCCGCCGTTCACGTCGCTGCGGCAGAGAACCGCCTGAGGGAACTCCGCTGCCACCAGGCCGGCGCTGCCATCGTGGCTGGCGTTGTCCCACACCCACACCCGCGCCTCGATTCCCTCATCGGCGGCGCAGCGGTAGATGCTCTCCAGGCAGGCGCGCAGCAACTCACGCACGTTGTAGCTGATGACCGCTACCTGCACGTCGGGACGAGCGCCCATGCCGGTCTCAGTAGCCGATGGTTATGGCGGTGGGGTTGACGTAGTCCTCGCCGGGCACGTACTGGACGTCTTCGTGGATGAGGCCGGCCCAGAAGTGGGGCTGCCGCCGTGGTGGGGGCTCTACAATGCGGATGCCGCCCGTCACCGTCACCACCTGCCCGGGCATGAGATAGTGGTAGTCACTGCCCTCGTACGTCACTTTGGTCAGCTCGGAGGTAGGCCCGAGCTGCCAGCGGTAGGGGTAGGGATCACCGGCGCTGTTGCCCTCGTAGTTGACGCCAATCCGGAACGCGCCGGAGCTGATGTGGTGGCCCAGGGTGTTGTAGTTCTGCGTGTTGTCGTAGACAGTGCCCGGCTCCGGTCCCTGCGTGCGGATGGGCACGCTGCCGATGTTCTGCACCGTCAGGGTGAAGTACAGCACCTCGCCTAGGGGCACCACGGTTGTGCTCCACTCCGCGCCCGCTCCCGAGCCGGACTTGATGATGGTGGCCCGAGGAACGCCCCCTTGCTCGATGGTCAGCTCCGTCTCGGCGCGAGTCTGGTTGCCGACCGCGTCCTCCACCTCCAGCACCACCTGGTACTGGCCGGCCGCCGGCGGAACCGCACCGAGGTCGATGCCGCCGTCGTAGTCGTGTTCGTGTCTCCCCGGCGCCCCGAACTCGCGGATGGCATCCTCGGGGACGGTGAACCGCTCGCCCGTGGGCCCGACCAGGTAGAGCGACAGCCGCGCCACTTCCTTGCTGAGGTCGTAGGTGATGCGCACCCGGTCGCCGATTCCGTCGCGGTTGGGGGTGAATGAGCGTGGGAAGGCATCCAGCCCGATGATCTGAGGGTAGTTGTCATCAGCGTCTACGACGGAAAGCGGCGTCTCAGCGATGGCGGGACCTCCGGCACCGTCCAGCGGCTTGGCCTCGACTACCAGCCGGTAGTCGCCATCGGGCAAGACACGGCCATCCACGACGCCACTGAAGTCCACCGCGTAGTCTCCGGGAGAACGCGTGGCATCCCGGCGGAAGTAGTGGCGGCCCTCTTCAGAATCCAGCATGTAGATGGAGACTGCGGCCGACCGGCGCAATGTGTAGGAGATTCGGGCCGCGTCGGTGACACCGTCGGCATTGGGGGTGATGGTGGTGGGCTCGACGGCCATCGCGGTCAGTATGGTCTCGTTAGCACAACCGGCCGCGACGCTCAGAACCAGCAGCGCCGAGGCTACGAGGGGTATGCGAAAGAGTGAACGGCGTGTCATGGGGTTCATGTCGCCTATCTTAGTCTGGCACTTTCGGCGGGGCCAATCGGGGAACCTAACCCCCCGGCCCCCTTCCCTGAGAAGGAAGGGGGAGGGGGGAGGTAATCAGGGCCTACTTGAGGGCGAAGATGCGGTCCATGGCGGTGGCTGTGTCGTAGACCGACTCGACCGGGAAGTGCGTGAGTAGGCCGACCTCGGCGGTAACGTAGCCATCGTAGCCGATTCCGCGCAGCGACTTCATCAGCTTGGGCCAGTCCAGATCGCCGTGGAGAAGCTGGGCGAACCCCCGGCCGGTGCCCACGTCGATCTTGAAGTCCTTGATGTGCACCCGCGCGATGCGCGGCCCCAAGATCTCCGCCCAATGATGCGGATAGCCCCAGATCAGCATATTGCCGGCGTCGAAGTAGGCCTGCACGGCCGGGCTGCCGACCTCGTCCACGAAGCGGGCGTACTCGATGGGGCTGAGAAGGAACTTATTCCAGACGTTCTCCACGCCGATGGTCACGCCTAGCGTCTCCGCCTCCGGCCCGAGCTCCTGCAGAGCCTCCTTGGCGCGGTCGTAGCAGTAGTCGTAGCGGACGGCGTCATTCACCCAGTGCGGCACCAACAGCAGTACCTCGGCGTCCAGAGCCGCCGTGATGTGTAGGGCTCGCCGGATGGCGTCCTTACCCTTGGCGCGGACAGCCGGGTCGTCGGAAACGATCGGGTAGACGCGAACCGACACGCCGCCGCCCATGAGGCTGCAGACATCCAGTCCCCGGTCCTTGACCATGCGGACGACCTTGGCCAGATCGGCGTCAGTCGAGTCAGCGTTCACCAGATCACCGCTACCGGCGTCGGCGATGCGCGGCTCGACGCCGTCGAATCCCGCCTTGGCGGCCAGGTCCAGGCGCTCCTCCATACTCAGATCGCCCGGCAGCCCACCCCAACACATGCCCTTCTTCATGGCGATACCTCCCCCAGAGATGCGCGCCGATGATAGCACGGCGTTCGCAGCGGTCAAGTTACCACCCGACAGGCATGCCGCCCTAGCCCGTCGCTCGCGCATTCGCCGGGCAGGTCAGTCGGAGGATGATGTAGCCCACCACCCCGCTGATAACGGACGCTACCAGGATACCCACCTTGGCGATGTCCAGCAGCTCCGGCCGGATGAACGA